>NZ_JBEXCW010000004.1:0-228148 GCF_040605435.1 Streptomyces sp. NPDC005574 | reverse complement strand
CACCCCACCCTTCGGGGGCGTGTTAGCCCCCCCCCGTCTATCCCCGGGCGGGCTGGGGGGTTTCGTGCGCCCGGGTACACTAAACCGGCCATCCGCCGTCGCCGGACCCTACGACGACGGCGGCAGGCACTCCCCGGCCGGGGGCCTTCCCTCCGGCCAGGCGATCCTGACGAAGCGGGAGCCGCCCGCCGGACTCAGTTCCACGATCGGTACGGCCTTGTCGTACGGGTTGCCGTGCACGTCCAGGCAGATCCAGCCGCTCGCCCCGTCCACCCGCAGCGAGCCCTTGACCTGCGGCCACTGCAGGCCCACGTCGGCGAGCGGCGGGACGGTCCGGCCCTCGGGGGTGGCCTCGCGGATGCCGTGCACGGCCAGCCGCATCGCGTCGTAGGCGATGATCAGCTGGCCGTCCGACAGCGGGGTCGGTCCGATCGGGCCGACGGGGGCGCGCACGGCGCTCGCCAGCAGGCCGGTGAGGACCTGCGTGTCGTGTGCCGAGCCGCCGGTCCTCGCCGTGTCCTTCGCCCAGGCGTCCGGGTGGGCCAGGGCCGTGTACCGCACGGACAGGTTGTGTGCGAGGGCGCCGCGGTCGAGGTCCTTCTCGCCGGTCAGGTAGGAGCCCTCGTCCCCGGTGAGCAGGGTGAACCTCCGTTCCTGGCAGCCGCGCCCGCCGAGCGCGTTGATGAACTGCCGCAGCTGGGTGTGCCGTCCGGCGAACAGGATGGTGTCGGTCTCCCTGGAGGTGTCGCACACCAGGTGGGTGATCTGCCGGAAGGTGTTGGCGGTGGTGCCCTCCTGGCTGCGGTCGGCGGGCGGGGTGAAGGGCTGCGGTTCGTAGGGCGAGCCCTTGATGAGCTTGGCGAAGGACGTCTGCAGGGTCCGCGTGTACGGGTCGCCGGGCTTGTCGTAGACCAGCAGGGCGCGGCCCGCCGACACCTTGGCGAAGGAGGCGAGCGCGCGGGCCTCGTCGGTGTTGGTGGGGGAGACGCGGGCGAGCCCCGGAAAGGGGTCCTTGCCGTCCTGGCCGTTGGCGAGGTCGTCGGCGGTGATGGAGGAGCCCACGACCGGGACACCGCGCCGGGTCAGCTCCCTGACGGCGGCCTTGTTGCTGTCCGTGCTCTGGCCCACGCCCACGACCGCCCGCAGCCGGTCGGCGCTCTTCGTCATGCGCACCAGCCGGTCGACCGTCCGTGCCCAGTACCGGCCGGTCGCCCCGGGGTTGGCGAGCGCCAGCCGGATGGCGGGTGCCTCGCCGTTGGACCTGTGGTTGGCCTCGTACTGGGCCAGATAGGCGCCCTGCAACTCGTGCTGGATGTCGCTGAGGTTGGCCGGCGCGGTGGAGGTGAACGGCAGCAGCACCGCGACGGTCACATAGCGGCCCTCCTTCAGCCGCTTGTTCTCGCGGTCGATCGCCCGTACCGCGTCCCGCAGTTGGGGACGCCCGAAGTCGTAGGCGGTGGTCGCGACGCCCACGCACTCCGCGCTGCCCTCGGGCCGGGCGACACCGGGCGCGCACGAGCGGTCGTCGTGGGCGAGCGCCCGGACCGCGAAGACCAGGCCGGCCACCAGCGCGGCGGCCAGCAGCAGGGCCAGGTAGCGGCGCAGCGGGATCTCCCAGACGCTCTCGCGCAGCCGCGCACCGAATCCGCGTGCCATCACGCCTCCCCGTCCTCGTCGTGGTCCGGGATGTGCAGGGGACGCCCGGCGAGCGCGTCGCCGGGCCAGTCGCGTGAGGCCCGCCACAGCAGCGCGTTGCCCGCGGGCCGCAGGTTGGACAACTGCTCCAGCTCGAAGCGCAGCCGGTCGCACACCTTCGGGTCGGGCAGCGCCAGCGGGTCGGTCAGCTGCCACACGGCGTGCAGCAACCGCCTTACCCGCAGGTGCAGTACGGCGTCCACCCCGTCCGGCGGGGTGTGGCCGGCGTCGGTGCGGCCGAGCGCGACGGCGGCCCGCCGGTCGTCGTGCCCGGCGTGGTCGTGGCCCTCGGCGTCGTGCGCGTGGAAGTAGGGGGCGGAGGCGATGAAGCGCAGCGACCGCAGCCAGGTCCGGGTGTCCTGCGCGGGGAAGGTGTCGCGCAGGTGGGCCACCGCCGAGTCGGCCGCGCCCAGGGCGAGTTCGTGGTGCAGCCGGTAGGGGGCGCGGGCCGGGTCGTCGTCCTGGGCGGTGGGCGCGTAGTGCGCGACGAGCGTCTCGTGCGCGGTGCGCCACTGGGTGTGCCCGGTGTCGCGGTGGTGCAGCCGCAGCAGGAGCAGGGTGCGGACGAACGGGTCGCCGACGAACCGGCCGGGCACGGCGGGCAGGCCCTCCTCGGCGAGCCGGGTCTCCAGTGACCGGACGTCCGCCGGGCCGAAGTCGTCGGGCAGCAGGGCGGTGGCGAGCGCGCACGCCGAGTCGTGGTCGTGGGCGGCGGCCAGCACGGTGAGTTCGCCGAGGCGGTCGGCGGGCACCAGCCGGTCAAGGAGCGCCAGATGGGCGGGCGTCCCCTCGTGGTCCTCGTGCAGCCGTAACTCGGCGGTGAGCAGCTCGCCCAGCGAGGACACCTCCGGCAGGTGCTGGGCGGCGGACTCGGCGAGCAGCGTGATCCCCAGCGGATTGCCGCCCGTCAACCGGTGTGTGGAGTGGGGGAGTTCAGGTGGCATGGGAACGTCGGCGCAGGCGGCGCCCATCAGGTGCAGGGTGTCGTCGGGGCTGAGCGGCGGCAGTGACACCAGCAGCGCACGCGAGGAGGGGGCCGCCGGGTCCGGCGTCCAGTCGTCGCGCCGGGCCACCTCGGGCAGGGCCCGCCGTACGGCGTTGCGCAGCGCCGGGCGGCCGGTGCCGCGCAGCGCGCCGACGAACGCCACCTGGTCGGCGACGCCGTCGGCGCGGTCGTGCAGCACGGCGTCGGTGAGCCCTGGTCCCGGCGCGCTCTGGAGGTTGTCGAGCAGGACGAGCGGGCGCCCCAGGCGCCGCATCCGCGGCAGCACCCCGGTGTAGGCCTCGGTGAGGTCGGCGAGCAGCGCCCGCACCACGTACCGTTCGGCGTGCTCGCGGGAGGTGCCGCCGGCCCGGAAGTGCCCGGACAGCAGCATCAGTCCGCGCCGGGCGTTGCGGCCGGCGTTGGGGTAGTCGCGCCACCAGGTCGCGGCCTTCTGGTGGCGCCGGTGCACGAAGCTGTCGGAGACGGACTCCAGGGTCGCCTCGATGGCGGAGGACACCAGCGGTCCGGTGCCGGTGGCCGCGGCGACGACGTTGGCGGCGACCCGCCCCGCCCACCGCCCGGCGAACCCGGCGATCCACGTCCCGCTCTCGTTGAGCAGCAGGATCCGCTCGACCTCGCGCCGGATGCGTTCGGAGTCGGCGTCGCCCCAGCCGCCCGCGGCGATGGCGACCAGTCCCGACATCAGCCGCGGGAAGGTGATCCGCCCGGCGCCGGTCACCGGCTCGGCGAGCTGCTCGGCGAGCACCAGCAGGGCCTGCGACACCGGGGACCAGGCCTCGGCGGGCCGGCCGCCCGGCGCCGCCGTGAACTGGGGGTCCTCGCAGTCGATCAGGGCGACCGGGGTGTGCCCCTGGTACGCCTCGCGCAGTTCGCCGAGCGCCGCGCTCTTGCCGAGCCCGCGCCCGCCGGTGAGCACGACGAAGGGGAGTTCCCGAGGGTGTTCGACCGGGTGCGCGCGATGCTGGTGCGGTCGCAGCCCCACCAGGCGTGCGGCCAGCCCGGCCGGTTCCGTGTCGAACAGTGCCCCGCGTCCGTGCAGCCGTCTGCCCACCGCATCTCCCCCCGCCCCCCGTGGTGTTCTGCTTCAGGGTAAGGAGAGGGAGTTGGTTCGGACTAGATCGCGTGATGTCCCTTGGGTCACGAACGGGCGGGTTCGGTCAGCCGACGGTGATCGAGTCCAGCTTCTCCCGCAGGTAGGTGTGCGAGTCGACGGCCTCGTACGCCACGCGTCCCACCGGCGCGGGCACCGACTCGACGCGGGTGCCCGGGGTGCACTCGCCGAAGTAGACCAGGGACATCAGCTCCTCGGCCGGGGCGTCCGCGGGCGGCGGCAGCACCCGGTGCCGGCCCGAGCGCCAGCGGTCGCCGGTCCAGCGGGCCATCAGGTCACCGATGTTGATGGTGAAGGCGTCCGGGTCGAAGGGCGCGTCCTCCCAGCCGCCGGCGTCCGTGTGGACCTGGAGTCCGCCCTTGCCGGCCTGCCGGTCGAGGATCGTCACGGTGCCGAAGTCGGTGTGCGGGCCGATGCGGAACTGGCCGGGCTCGGGCTCCCCGACGACCTCGGTCCCCGGGTACCAGTTGATGTTGAAGCCGTACGTCGGATGGTCCATGTGCCGGGAGAAGAAGTCGGGTTCGAGCCCGAGCGCCTCCCCGAGCAGGGACAGCAACTGCTTCTCCAGCTCGGCCATGCGCCCCAGGTACTCCTCGCACAGGTCCCGCAGCTGCGGCACCTCGTCCGGCCACACGTTGGGCGCGTACCACTCGGCGTTGACGACCGGGTCCGCGAACGGCTCGTGGGTGGCGAAGGTCAGCGACTCCTTGAGGTCGGGCGGGGTCTCGGTCCCCTCCGAGTAGCCGTTGGCCTCGGCGCCCGGCCCGAGCCATCCGCGCCCGCCGACCTTCGCGGCGTAGGGCTGCTTGGCGGGGGCGGGGAGGGTGAAGAAGGTCCGGGCGGCCGCCCGGATGCGCTCCCGCAGGGACGGGTCCACTCCGTGGCCGGTGACCAGGAGGAATCCGGCGGTCTGCAAGGCCTCATCGACGGTACGGGCGATCCGCGCCCGCGCCTCGGGGCCGCCGTCGAGCCAGGGCCCGAGGTCGACGGTCGGGATGCGCGGGGCCGGGGTGACGGGGGTGGCGGGGGCGTCAGTCACCGATGTCCTCATTCCACAGTGCGGGGTTCTTCCTGATGAAGTCGCGCATCATCGCGGCGCACCCGGGATCGTCGAGCAGCACGATCTCCACGCCGTGCTCGGCCAGCCACTCGTGCCCCCCGTGGAAGGTGGCCGCCTCGCCGACGATCACCCGCGAGATGCCGAACTGGCGGACCAGACCGCTGCAGTACCAGCACGGCGAGAGGGTGGTGACCATGGTCGTCCCGCGGTACGACCGCTGCCGTCCGGCCGCCCGGAAGGCGGCCGTCTCCGCGTGCGTGGAGGGGTCGTCGTCCTGGACGCGGCGGTTGTGGCCGCGCCCCAGGAGGGTGCCGTCGGGGCCGTAGAGGGCGGCGCCGATGGGGATGCCGCCCGCGGCGAGACCCGTGCGGGCCTCGGCGACGGCGGTGGCGAGCCACTCGCGTGCCTGTGCCTGGTCGATGCGCTGCATGGTCCCACTCTGGGGTGGCCGAAACACGAGGGCAACGTGCGGAAAGTACTCTCCCGGCAACCCGCAGCCGGACGAACTGTCAGCGCCCTGGAGGTTCCCGTGCCCGCACTCACCCTCCGTGAAGTACTGGCCCTCGACCCGGTCCGGGCCGCCGAGCCCGAGCTGCTCGCCGGAGGCGGAGCCCTGGACCGGCCGGTGCGCTGGGTCCTCCCCCTTCTTCTCGGCTTCGCCCGAAGTGGGGGGACCCCCGTCAGCGAGGTGTACGAGGGCGCGAACTTCCTCGACGGCGGTGAACTCCTGCTCACCAACGGCTTCGGCCTGGTCGGCGCCGACGAGGAGACCCGCCGCCGCTACGTCCGCGAACTGGCCGCCCGGGGCGCCGCCGGCCTCGCGGTCGAGATCGGCCGCTCCCTGCCCGGCATGCCCCCCGAGGTCAGCGACGAGGCCACCCGCCTCGGCCTGCCGCTGCTGGCCCTGCGCCGGGCGGTGCCGTTCGTGCGGATCACGGAGGCCGCCAACCGGGCCATCGTCGCCCGCGGCCTGTCCGGGCGCTCGGTCGTCCGGCCGTGGGGCGACGACCACACCGCCGCCCTGCTCGCCGACCTGGCCGACCGCCACGCCCTCAACCAGCCGGAGGTGGAGGCCCGGGCGGCGCTGGCCGGGTTCCACCCCGCGCCCGGCGCCCGGCTGATCGGGGTGTCCGTGCACGGCACCCGCGAGAGCGGCCCCGTCGACCGGGCGGTACGGCTGCTCGGCGGGGCGGGGTTCCTGCGCGCCGCCTTCCCCGGGGACGTCCTGGCCCTGCTGGCGCTGCCCGCGTCACCGGTCCGCCCCGGCGACCCGGTCCGGGCCGTGCAGGACGCCTTCCGCGCGACCGCCGAACCGGGCCTCACCGTCGCGGTCGGACACCCCGTCGCGGCGGGCGGCGGCTGGCTGCGCTGGAGCGACACCCTGCGCGCGGCCCGTACGACGCTGGAGCTGGCGCTGACCGTCCCGGCCGCCGAACCCGGCGCAACCGACGGCCCGCTGGTCACCTCCTCGCGCGCCCTCGCCCTGGAGCGGGAGCTGACGCGCGGTGGCGTGGACGCCAACCGGGAACGCCTGGCGGGCCTGGTGCAGCACGCCCTCGGCCCCCTGCTGGCCTGGGAGGCCGCCCACCCCAGCGACCTGGTCCGCACCCTGGAGATCCACCTCCGCAACGGCTGCTCGCCGACCCGCACGGCGGCCCTGCTGCACATCGGACGCCAGTCGCTCTACCAGCGCCTGGAGCGGATCGAGTCGCTCCTCGGCCTGGAGATCGACGACCCGGACCTGCTGGGCGAGCTTTTGGCGGCGGCCTGCGCCCACCGGGTGGTGCGCGGCACGGCGGCCGCGGTCCCCGCCGGGCTGCGGACGGTGGCCTGAGGGACGCGCCCGCCGACCGGCTCTGTAACCTGTGCCGATCACCGCCGCGCGCGCGGCAGTTGAGCCTCGGTGGAAGGACAGGTCATGGGTGCTGCTCCGGTTCTGGAGGAGCTGCGGGAGGTCTGCCAGCCGCAGGCCAAGCTCGCGAGCCGCAACGGCGAACACTGGGCGGGCCGGCTCTACATGCGCAGGATCTCGCTGCGGGCCACCCGACAGCTGGTCCGCACCCCGGTCACCCCCGACCAGCTGACCTGGACCATGGTGGTGTGCGGGGTCGCGGCCGGAGCCGCCCTCATGATCCCCGGCCTGACCGGCGCCGTACTGGCCGTCGTCCTGATGCAGCTGTTCCTCCTCTTCGACTGCGTGGACGGCGAGGTCGCCCGCTGGAAGGGGCAGAACAGCGCCGCCGGCATCTACGTCGACCGGCTCGGCGCCTACCTCGCGGACGCGGCCCTGCTGGCCGGGGCCGGCTACCGCGCCGCCGCGTCGGGGGTCGGCGGCTGGCTGTCGATCGGTATCGCGACCTCCCTCGGCGTGGTCCTGCTGAAGGCGTCCACGGACCTGGTGGACGTGGCCCGCGCCCGCCGCGGGCTGACCGTCGTCGGCGACGAGGCCACCCGGCCCCGCTCGCAGGGCGTCGCCACCGTCCGGCGCCTCGCCGCCGCGTTCAGGATCCACCGGGTGACCAACGGCATCGAGGCGTCCCTGGTGCTGCTCGTCGCCGCCGTCGCCGACCAGGTCACCGGCGGCCTCGAACCCACCCGCTGGGCGCTGGGCGCCCTGGCCGTCATCACCTGGGTGATGGTCCCCGCCCACCTGCTGTCGATCCTGTCGTCCTCGCGCCTGCGGTGAGCCGCGCTCACCCCATGCGCTCCAGTACGGCGTAGTCGGCGAAGCTGCGGCGGTAGCGCAGGTGCCGGGTCTCCTGGGTGTGCCGGCGCTGCCACTCCTCGACGTCCGCCGGGTCCTGGCACGGCCCCGACCCGGCACCGCAGTCCGCCTCGTCCCCCGACACGCAGCGGGCCTCGTACTCCGGCCGCGCGGACGGGTCCTGCACGATCGAATACGGCACGTACCGGAACACCCGGCGTCCCGGCCGCGGTTCACCGCCGTGCTCCCGCCGCTGGTGCTGACGCAGGCGGACGTTCGCGTCCGTCTCCGCGCTGCCGTCGAAGCCGGCCCGCGCCTCCTGGCGCCGGGCGGCGAGCCCCTCGCAGTCCGCGCAGCCGGGCACCGGCTCGGGCGGCCTGCGGGTCGCCGCCTCGTCGAACGCGAGGCCCGCCCCCTCCCTCCCCTCCCGCGAACGGCCGTTCCGCCCGCACCCCCGCGCTCAGCCGCTCCTGTGCCGTCGCCAGCCGCAGCCGCGCGGGATCGGCCTGCCACTCCCGGCCACCGCCCACCGGCCGCAGCAACGCGTACGGCCCCGACCTGTCCTGGTACTCGCCGAACTCACCGAACTCGCCCCGCTGCGGGTCGTGGACGAGCGTTCCCGGTTCCCACCGTTCAACCATGTCCCACTCCGTGCTCCATACGTCACTCTGGGTGTACCGAGCGTCGCGCAGGGGAACGGTCGGTATCAATGCCCGACGCGTGCCACTGGCCCACTGTCACGAAGGAGACGTCCGTGAGTCGACGCAACGCCGACGGGGGAGCGGGGCTCAGCACGAGCACGGCCGCCGTGTTCGGCGAGGTGCTCAAGCACTTCCGCGAGGCGGCCCCGCTGACCCAGGAGGGGCTGGCGCGGGAGATCCCCTGCGACCGCTCCCACGTCGCCCGCGTGGAGGCGGGCACGCGGGTGCCGCAGGACACGTTCGCGAAGAAGTGCGACGAACTGCTCGCCACGGGCGGGGTGTTGCTGCGGTTGTGGAGCCGGATCGACTGGTACCCGCAGGTGGAGCATCCGGACTGGTTCGAGCGCCGGGCCCGCATGGATGCCGAGGCCGTCGCGGTGCGGGCCTATCAGACGCAGGTGATTCCCGGACTGTTGCAAACGCCTGAGTATGCGCGGGCGTTGTTCTCCCGTCGCCTGCCCAAGAGGGCGGAGGTCGAGGAGCGTGTCCGAGCGCGTCTGAGTCGACAGCAGCGGTTCTTCGTCGAGGGCGGCCCGCTCTACCTCGTGGTGTTGGACGAGAGTTGTCTGCGGCATCGGGTGGGCGGTGTCGACATCATGCGGGGCCAGTGCGAACACTTGCTGAGCGTGGGCAGGCTGCCCAACATCCGGATTCAGATCGCTCCCGCGAGCCGCGCTGACATCGACCGCCCTGACACCTCGCTGTCGTTGATCGAGCTGCCGGACGGTCATCGATGGCTGTATTCGGAGTCGCTCGACCGTGGGCACTTCACCGATGATCCAGCCATCTTCGGTTGGCACAGCCGGACTTATGATGTGCTCCGGGCGGACGCCCTGTCAGCCCCCGGTTCCGCCGCTCTGATCAGCGACGTGATGGAAGGGTATGGCCACCATGACCAGTCACGATCTGAGCGCCGCGATCTGGATCAAGAGCAGCTACAGCGGCGCAAACGGCGGGGACTGCGTCGAAATCGCCCCCGGTTTCCCCGCCCTCGTCCCCGTCCGGGACAGCAAGACTCCTGACGGCCCGGTACTGCTTCTCACCCGGGCCGCCTGGGCCGCGTTCACGGCCGCTCTCCACTGATCCGCGTCACGACACCGGAGCGACCGCCGGCCGGCTTCCGCGGGCCGGCACCGCGCACATCACCGCGTACACCCCCGCACTCACGGCGAAGCCCACCAGCGGCGTCACGTCGCCGAAGGCCGGGTGGTGCTTCGGTACCCAGCCGACGTACTTCTCCTGGTTGGAGAAGAGCGGGACGGACACCGCCACGCCGATCAACAGGGCTGCCAGACCGCGCCAGTTGGTGAAGGAGCGGTCGGTGAGGCGGGCGGTGAGCTCCTGGACGCCGGTCCGCGAGCGCAGCCCGCGCTCGACCAGGACCACACCCAGCCAGGGCGCCACCCAGTAGGCGATGACCAGCAGGAACGCCTCGTACGCCGACCCCGCGTCCGACAGTGAAGCCCAGGCCGCCGCCGTACCCACCACGCCGGACAGGACCACCAGCACGCTGCGGCCCAGCCACGGGGGGAGCTTCAGGCCGAGCGAGGTGACCGAGATGGCGGAGGAGTAGACGTTCAGGGCGTTCGCCGAGACCGCGCCCAGGATGATGGCGATCAGGGTCAGGTCACCCAGCCAGCCCGGGAGATGGCCGGTGAACGCCGCCGTCGGCGTGGCGTCCCGCGGTGCCGCGATCGTCGCCGAGGCCGCGCCGACGACCGCCACGATCGACACCGACACGAACAGGCCGAGCGCCGGGTACAGCACGGTCCTGAACCGGTCCGCGGTGCGCGGGAGATAGCGCGAGTAGTCGGTGGCGTACGGGTTCCAGCCCGCCGCGTAGCCCCAGGCCGTGCTGAACGCCAGCAGGAAGCCGCCGATTCCGCCGCCCGTGCCGCCCCCGCCGAGGTGGCCGTCCTTGAACGTCCACACCCCGGCCAGCAGGAAGATCAGCGCGAGCGCCGGGAACGCGTACCGCTCGAAGACGTGCACGAAGTTGTGCCCGACGAAACCGATCGCGATCTCGGCGGCCACCACCAGCAGCAGCGAGGGCAGCGGCCGCAGGCCGGTCAGCGTGTTCAGGGCGAAGGCCGCGCTGAGACTGTTGACCGCGAACCAGCCCACGCCGGCCAGCAGCGCGTTGACCCCGGACGGCAGCAGATTGCCCCGGTGGCCGAAGGAGAACCGGCCGATCACCATCTGCGGGACACCGAACCGCGGCCCGTCCAGGGACAGCACGCCCTGGGTGAGCGCGCCGAGCGCGGTGCCCAGCAGGATCGCGGCGGTGGCCTGCCAGAAGTCCAGCCCGAAGAAGAGGACGGAGATCACGCCGATGTAGACGGTCGCGAACTCGATGTTGGGGGAGGCCCAGGTCCACAGCAGCTGGAGCGGGGAGCCGTGCCGTTCGGCGTCGGGGATCGGTTCCGACCCCGCCGTCTCGACGGCGATGACCTTGTCACCGTAAGCGGGGGCCGGTGTGCCGGCGGTGTCGGCGGGAGCAGTCGTCATGCGAGGTAAGTGTCCGGCCCGCCCGGGCCCCGGCCCAGGGGCGCACTGTCCGCTTCGGGCGGCTCACCGGCGTACAACCTGTAGGGCCCGCCACCGGGCGGGAGACCTCGCTCAGTCGCTCTTCGGTTCCTCGCCGGTCTCCTTGCGCCGCAGTTCCTCCTCGCGGCGGCGCAGGTCCGCCTCCCAGTCCTCCAGGAGGGCGGCGTCATCCTTCTTGCCGTCCTTGCCGTCCTTGGCGTCCCCGTTGAGGGACTTGAGGAACTCCGGGTTGTCGTCGGGCGCGACGAACCGGGCGCGCTGGTCGCGCTGCCAGGGGCCGCCGGCCGGGCCGCCGGTCGCGCCGCCGCGCTGCTTGCCCGCCACCAGCCACGCGACCGGGCCGACGAGCACCTCGCCGAACAGCAGGATGATGATGACCCAGACCACCTTCGGCAGCCCCCGCACCTGCTCCTCGGGGGTGTTCAGGCAGTCGATGAAGGCGTAGATCCACAGCGCCAGGACCAGCAGGAACGGCAGATACCTGAGCATGGCGGTGCGATCCCCCAGGAGAAGGCGACAGGGCGCGGGACGGCCCCGGTGACCGGGCCAGAGTAGCGGGTGCCCGATACTGGACCGCATGGCTTACGACGATCTCCGCTCCCTGCTCAGGGCCCTGGAACGCGAGGGTGACCTCAAGCGCGTCAAGGCCGAGGTCGACCCGTATCTGGAGGTCGGGGAGATCGTCGACCGGGTGCAGAAGGCCGGCGGGCCCGCCCTGCTCTTCGAGAACGTGAAGGGCTCCTCGATGCCCCTCGCGATGAACGTCTTCGGCACCGACCGCCGCCTGCTGAAGGCGCTCGGCCTGAAGTCGTACGGCGAGATCTCCGAGAAGATCGGCGGACTGCTGCGGCCGGAGCTGCCGCACGGCTTCGTCGGGGTGCGCGAGGCGTTCGGGAAGCTCGGCGCGATGGCGCACGTACCGCCGAAGAAGGTGAAGGCGGACAACGCGCCCGTGCAGGAGGTCGTCCTGCACGGCGACGACGTCGACCTCGACCAGCTGCCCGCCCTGTTCACCTGGCCCCAGGACGGCGGCTCCTTCTTCAACCTCGGGCTGACCCACACCCGCGACCCCGAGTCGGGCATCCGCAACCTCGGCCTCTACCGCCTCCAGCGCCACGACAAGCGCACCATCGGCATGCACTGGCAGATCCACAAGGACAGCCGCAACCACTACCAGGTGGCGGCCCGGCGCGGGGAGCGCCTCCCGGTCGCGATCGCCTTCGGCTGCCCGCCCGCCGTCACCTACGCCTCCACCGCCCCGCTCCCCGGCGACATCGACGAGTACCTCTTCGCCGGCTTCGTCGCGGGCAAGCGGATCGAGATGGTCGACTGCAAGACCGTGCCGCTCCAGGTCCCCGCGCAGGCGGAGGTCGTCATCGAGGGCTGGCTGGAGCCCGGCAGGATGCTGCCCGAGGGGCCGTTCGGCGACCACACCGGCTTCTACACCCCGCAGGAACCCTTCCCCGCCCTCACCATCGACTGCGTGACCATGCGGAAGCGGCCGCTGCTCCAGTCGATCGTCGTGGGCCGCCCGCCGACCGAGGACGGACCCCTGGGCCGGGCGACGGAACGCTTCTTCCTGCCCCTGCTGAAGATCATCGTCCCGGACATCGTGGACTACCACCTGCCGGAGGCCGGCGGCTTCCACAACTGCGCGATCGTCGCGATCGACAAGAAGTACCCGAAGCACGCCCAGAAGGTGATGCACGCCGTCTGGGGGGCACACATGATGTCGCTGACCAAACTGATCGTGGTGGTCGACTCCGACTGCGACGTGCACGACCTGCACGAGGTCGCCTGGCGCGCCCTCGGCAACACCGACTACAGCCGCGACCTCACGGTCGTCGAGGGTCCCGTCGACCACCTCGACCACGCCTCCTACCAGCAGTTCTGGGGCGGCAAGGCCGGCATCGACGCGACCAGGAAATGGCCCGAGGAGGGCTACACGCGAGACGGCGGCTGGCCCGAGATGGTCCTGTCCGACCCAAAGACGGCGGCGACGGTCGACCGCCGCTGGAAGGAGTACGGACTGTGACCTCCGCATCCGCGGCGCTGCCCCAGCAGCCGGGACGCACCAAGGCGTTCCTGCGCCTGGTGATGATCGAGCACTCCGTCTTCGCGCTGCCCTTCGCCTACATCGCCGCGCTCACCGCGATGTTCCAGTGGGACAAGAACGTCCACTGGGGCCGGCTGCTCCTGGTCACCGTCTGCATGGTGGGCCTGCGCACCTTCGCGATGGCCGTCAACCGGATCATCGACCGCGAGATCGACGCCCGCAATCCCCGCACCGCCCACCGCGAACTGGTCACCGGCGCCATGTCGGTGCGGCACGCCTGGACCGGCGCCCTGATCGCCCTCGTCGTCTTCCTGGGCTCGGCCGCCCTGCTCAACCCGCTGTGCCTGGCGCTCGCCCCCATCGCCGTCATCCCGATGGTCGTCTACCCCTACGGCAAGCGGTTCACGAACTTCCCGCAGGCCATCCTCGGTCTCGCCCAGGCGATGGGCCCGATCGGCGGCTGGCTCGCGATCACCGGCGAATGGTCCTGGGACGCGGTCGTCCTCGGGCTCGCCGTCGGCGTCTGGATCGGCGGCTTCGACCTGATCTACGCCTGCCAGGACATCGAGACCGACCGCGAGATCGGCGTCATGTCGGTCCCGGCCCGCTTCGGCGTGCCCGCCGCGATCTGGGGCGCGCGCGTCTGCCACGCCGTGACGACGGCCCTGCTCGTCTGGTACGCGGCGGCCACCGGCGCCGGAGGCTTCTTCTGGTTCGGCCTGGCGGTCGTCGCGGGCGCCTTCGTCTACGAGCACTCCATCGTCCGCCCGCACGACCTGTCCCGCCTCAACCGGGCGTTCTTCAGCGTCAACGGGTTCATCGGAATTGCCCTGTTCGTGTGCGCTCTGCTGGATCTCCTGGTGCGTGGCCTGACGGTCTGACGACGGTGGGGCCCGGCCGGTCCTGAGGTCCCTTCCGTCCGCCGGTACGCTCAAGGTGTGAACGCAGGAGAAACGCAGCGCGCGCCTTGGATCGTGGGGGTGTCGGGAGCGTCCGGTACGCCGTACGCGGCGGCCGTGCTGCGCGCCCTGCTGGACGCCGGTGAGAGCGTCGACCTGGTGGTGTCCCGGGCCTCGCGGCTCACCCTGCTCGACGAGACCGGCATCTCGTTCCGGGACGCGCACTGGCGGGACGACCTGCGGGAATGGCTGTCCAGGGGCGCCGACGGCAAGCCCGACACCTTCGACGTGGACCTCACCAGCGTATGGCACTGGGGGGCCGGCGACCTGGCGGCGGGACCGTCCTCGGGGTCGTACCCCTCGAAGGGCATGCTGATCGTGCCCGCGTCGACGGCCTGCGTCGCCGGAGTCGCCCTCGGCCTCTCCAAGGACCTGCTGCAACGGGCCGCGAGCGTGGTCCTGAAGGAGCGCCGCCCGCTGGTCGTGGCCGTACGGGAGACCCCCTTGAACGGCCAGACCCTGCGGCACCTGGTCACCCTGGACGACGCCGGCGCGAGCGTCGTACCGGCCTCGCCCGGCTTCTACGCGGGCGCGACCCACATCCAGGACCTGGTGGACTTCGTCGCCGGCCGGGTGCTCGACGCGGCGGGCGTCCGGCACCGGCTGTACCGGCGCTGGAAGGGCGAACTGGGCGGCTCCCGGCCCGAGTGAGCGGCCCGCGCCACCGACCCGCACCAACTCAGACACTTCTCTTCAGTCTCTTCAGCGGAAGGCTTCGATCGCATGGACGCGGTGGACAGGCAGCTCATCCAGGCCCTGAGAGAGAACGGCCGGGCCTCGTACGCGGAGCTGGGGCGCCTCGTCGGACTGTCGGGACCCAGTGTCACCGACCGCATCAACCGGCTGGAGGCGGCCGGCGTCATCACCGGCTACCGCGCCACCGTCGACGCCGCCTCCCTGGGCCTCGGCGTCATCGCCCTGATCGGCATCTCGCTCTCCGACGCCGCCGACCACGAGGACGTGGCCCAGCGGATGAAGGACCTCACCGAGATCGAGGACTGCTGGTTCATCGCGGGTGACGACTCGTTCATGCTCAAGGTGCGGGCCACCGACGTCGACGGTCTGGAGAGGATCATCCGGCGGCTGTCCGGCACCAAGGGCGTCTCCCGGACCCGTACGACCATCGTGCTGTCCACGAAGTGGGAGAACCGGGTCGGGGAGCTGCCGGAAGAGGTGTAGCGGCGTGGGCGTACGGTTGGCGGAGTCTGTCTCACACAAGAGCAGGAAGAGGTAGGGCATGGACGTCGGGCTCAAGCGCGAGCTGGAGGAGAAGGTCCGTTCCGGTGAGCGGCTGACCCGCGAGGACGGCATCGCGCTGTACGCGTCGGACGACCTGGCCTGGCTGGGCGGACTCGCGCACGAGGTGCGGACGCGGCTGAACGGCGACGTCGTGCACTTCAACGTCAACCGTCACCTCAACATGACGAACGTGTGCACCGCCTCCTGCGCCTACTGCTCCTTCCAGCGCAAGCCGGGCGAGAAGGACGCGTACACGATGCGCATCGAGGAGGCCGTCCGCCTCGCCAAGGCGATGGAGGGCGAGAACCTCACCGAGCTGCACATCGTCAACGGGCTGCACCCCAACCTGCCGTGGCGGTACTACCCGCGGTCCCTGAGCGAGCTGAAGAAGGCCCTGCCGGACGTCTCGCTGAAGGCGTTCACGGCCACGGAGATCCACCACTTCGAGACGATCTCCGGGCTGTCCGCCTCCGAGATCCTCGACGAGCTGATCGACGCCGGCCTGGAGTCCCTCACCGGCGGCGGCGCGGAGATCTTCGACTGGGAGGTCCGGCAGCACATCGTCGACCACCGCACCCACTGGGAGGACTGGTCGCGCATCCACCGGCTGGCGCACGAGAAGGGCCTCAAGACGCCGTGCACCATGCTGTACGGCCACATCGAGGAGCCCCGCCACCGCGTCGACCACGTGCTGCGACTGCGTGAACTCCAGGACGAGACCGGCGGCTTCCAGGTCTTCATCCCGCTGCGCTACCAGCACGACTTCGTGGACGTGAAGGACGGCAAGGTCAGGAACCGCCTCCAGGCCCGCACCCAGATGGCGACCGGCGCCGAGGCCCTGAAGACCTTCGCGGTCTCCCGGCTGCTGTTCGACAACGTGCCGCACGTCAAGGTCTTCTGGGTCATGCACGGCGTCCAGACCGCGCAGCTGGCCCTCCAGCACGGCGCCGACGACATGGACGGCTCGGTCGTCGAGTACAAGATCACGCACGACGCCGACAACTACGGCACGCCGAACAAGCTGACCCGCGAGGACCTGCTCGACCTGATCCGCGACGCCGGCTTCCGGCCGGTGGAGCGCAACACGCGCTACGAGATCATCCGCGAGTACGACGCCCCCGACCCGGCCCGCCGCGAGTCCCCGCAGGCCATGCGGGTGTGAGGCCCGGGGGCGCCCGGGGGCGGGCGGCCCCTTCCGTGTCGTAAGGGTTACGATCCTTCCGTGGCCCTTACCTTCACGCTCGACCCCGCCGTCACCCCCGCCCTGCGCGACGGCGTCCTCGACCTGTGGACCGATGTCTCCAACGCGGGCGGCGCCGTCGGCTTCGTACCGCCCGTGACCCGCGAGGCCGTCCGGCCGGAACTGGTCAGGCACCTCGCGGGCATGGCGGAGGGGCGCGTCCGGCTGCTCGCCGGCCACGACGAGGACGGACGGGTCGCCGCCACCGCCTTCTTCGGCGTGAACACCCACCGGCTGATGACCCACTGGGTGTGGCTCCACACGGTGATGGTCCACCCCCGCCACCAGGGCAGGGGGTACGGCCGGGACCTGCTGGCCGCCGCCGCGGACGCGGCCCGCCGCCTCGACGGCGTCGAGGCGATCCGGCTCACCTGCCGCGGCGGACTCGGCCTGGAGCGCTTCTACGGCTCCTGCGGCTACAAGGAGGTCGGCCGGGTCCCCGGCGCGATCCGCGTCGCGCCCGGTGACGACCGGGACGACGTCACCATGCTCCAGCCCCTGGCGTGACGGCCGCGCCCGCCCGCACCCCCCTGCGGGATCGGGCCACCGCCGTGCTTCACTGGAGGGTGCGCCCTTCGGGACGTTCCGGACTGTTCGAAACGGAAGAGTGGATTGAGATGTTCCGCTACACACTGATGCGCCTCGGGGTCTTCGTGGGCTGCCTCGTGGTCGTCTGGGGCCTCGTCTACTCGGGCATCGCACCGCGCGGCCTCGGCGACGCCAACTACATGTGGATCGTCCTGCTCGCCCTGGTCGTCTCCGCCCCGATCAGCTTCGTGGTGCTGCGCAAGGAGCGGGACCGGGCCTCCATGCAGGTCGTGGCCAAGGTCGACCGCATCAAGGCCAACCTGGACGCCAACCGCAGCCAGGAGGACGGCGCCGACGACTCCGCCCCCGCCCAGGGCCACGCCTCCTGAGACGAGGCGGAAGGACGACGCACGGACCCGGCGGGTTCCGGACGCCTCGCTCCGGGCCGCGCCCAACTACCCTGGGCCCATGGGTGCCGTGAAGACCAAACGCATGCCGCGGGCCGTTCGTGAGCAGCAGATGCTCGATGCCGCCGTGCGGACGTTCGGGCAGCGCGGGTACATGGCCGCCTCGATGGACGAGATCGCCGAACTGGCGGGCGTGTCCAAGCCGCTGGTCTACCTGTACCTGAACTCGAAGGAAGACCTCTTCACGGCCTGCATCCGCCGCGAGGCGAAGGCCCTCACCGCGGCCGTCCGGGCCGGCGTGCGCACCGACCTGCCCGCCGACCGCCAACTCTGGGACGGACTGCGGGCGTTCTTCACGCACACCGCGCAGCACCCGGACGCCTGGTCGGTGCTGCACCTCCAGGCCCGTACCCACGGCGAGCCGTTCGCCGCCGAGGTGGCCGCGATGCGCGAGGAGATCGTCGCGTTCGTGACGCAGCTGATCGTCGTCGCGGCACGCGAGGCGCACCGCGACCCCGACCTGCCCGAGGCCGAGGTCGCCGGTCTCGCCGAGGCCCTGGTCGGCGCCGCCGAGTCGCTGGCCGCCTGGGCCAACGCCACCGCCGGGGTCACCGCCCGGCAGACGGCGGCGACCCTGATGAACTTCGCCTGGGCGGGACTGGGCAACCTCATGGAGGGGCGGCCCTGGTCACCGCCCGAGACCGCTCACGAGGCCAGCGGATAGACCTCGCCGGTCAGGTGCACCCGGTCGCCGCCCCGCAGTTCGAACCGCCCGTCCCGCGCCGCGTACGTCACCGATCCCGGCAGCGCCACCGGAGCCCGGAACCATGCCCGCATCCGCACCGCGTCCGGTGTGCCGTGCGCGGCCAGGCAGCGGGCCACGGTCCACATCCCGTGCGCGACGGCCCCGGGGAAGCCGAACGGGCGGGCGGTGAGCGCGTGCAGGTGGATGGGGTTGCGGTCGCCGGAGGCGGCACCGTAGCGCCGCCCGACGTCCGCCCCGAGCCGCCACTCGGCGAGGACGGGCAGCGGGTCGGGGACGACGGACAGCGCTACGGCGGCGGGCGCGTCGACCGGGACACGGCCGGGCAGCGGTACGGCGAGGGCGGCCGGCGGTTCCGGTCCCCGCGCGGGGACCACCGCCGCGGCGCCGCCGGTGCGGTGCCGGGCCAGATAGGTGCTCCTGGACTCCCACACCACCCTCCCCGCCGACCGCACCTCGGTGACCACACCGGCCTCCGTGCCCCGCCGGTGCGGCGCCAACCCGTCGACGTGCACGGCGAGTTCGTACTCACCGGTGGCCGCCAGCACCGCGCCGCGGGTGATCTCGACCGACGTGTGGACGAGCCCGAGCAGCGGCAGCGGGAAGGCCCGCGCGCTCATCAGGCGCATCGCCAGCGGGAAGCCCAGCACATGCGGATACGTCAGCGGCAGCGAGTCGTCGCCGGTCGCGAACCCGCACACCCGCTCGTAGGCGGCCAGCCGCGTCGGGTCCACCCGTACACCGGGCAGTTCCAGCCGCGTGCGCGGGACGTCCGCGTCCGCGCGGGGCCGCTTGAACGGGGAGAGCAGTGCGCCGCGTGCGAGCAGGGGGCCGAGGGCCGGGGAACCGGTCAGCGTCGTGAGCACTACGCCCCCAGCAGGCTCTGGCCGCAGACCCGCACGACCTGGCCGTTGACCGCGCCGGAGGCCGGATGGGCGAGCCACGCGGTGGTCTCGGCGACGTCGGCGGGCAGTCCGCCCTGCGCCAGGGAGTTCATCCGGCGGCCCGCCTCACGGATGAGGAAGGGGACGGCGGCCGTCATCCGCGTCTCGATGAACCCGGGCGCGACCGCGTTGACCGTCACGCCGTGAGCGGCGAGGGCGCGCGGCGCGAGGCTCCGGACCAGGCCGATCACCCCCGCCTTGCTCGCGGCGTAGTTGGTCTGGCCGGCGTTGCCCGCGATCCCCGCGATGGAGGCGGTCGCCACGATCCGCCCGCCGGGCCGCAGCGTGCCGCCCGAGAGCAGCGCGTCGGTGGTGCGCAGCACGCTCGCCAGGTTCACCTCCAGCACCGGACTCCACCGGTCCGCCGGCATGTTGACGAGCTTCCGGTCACGGGTGACGCCCGCGTTGTGGACCAGGACGTCCAGACCGCCGGGCAGCGCGGCCGCGATCCGCTCGCCCGCGTCGGCGGCCGTGACGTCGAGGGTGAGGGCGGTGCCGCCGAGCCGCGCGGCGACCCGTTCCGCGTCCTGCCCCGCCGCCGGTGTGTCGAGTACGACGACCTGGGCGCCGTCCCTCGCCAGCGTCTCGGCGACGGCCTCGCCGATCCCGCGCGCGGCGCCGGTGACCAGGGCGGTGCGGCCGGCGAGCGGGAGGTCCCGGTCGGCCGGGAGCGTGGGGTCTCCCGCGCCGACCTCGATGACCTGGCCGCTGACGTAGGCCGACCCGGGGGAGAGCAGGAAGCGGAGGGTCGAGGCGGCGGCGGCCGGGTCGGTCAGGCGCACGAGGTTCACCGTCCGGCCCCGCCCGATCTCCTTGCCCAGGGAGCGGACGAATCCCTCCAACGCCTGCTGTGCGGCGGCCTGGTGGTGGTCGGCGGGGTCGAGGGGCGCCCCCAGCACGAGCACCCGGCCACTGGTGGCGACCGACCGCACCACCGGGTGCAGGGCCGCGTGCACCTCGGCGAGCGTCCCGACGTCCCGTACGGCCGTCGCGTCCAGCACGACGGCGCCGGGCCGGTCCGAGGCGCCGGTGAACTTCAGCCCCGTGGGGGCGAGTTCGAGGCGGGACGGGCCGGCGGTGAGGTGCAGCAGTTCGCCGGGCAGGTCGGGTTCCCGGGGGGTCCGGCGCCGGAGCGCGGCCGGCTGGGGCAGGCCGAGCCGGCGGGTGAGGAGGCGGCCGGGCGCGGTGGTGGTGAGGCGCAGATAGCGGTCGGCCATGTCCAACTCCCCGAAACGGTGACGAGAAAACTGACTCCGGAGTAAGGTTACCGGAGGTAAGGGGGTCGACGGGAGCGCCCCGGACGTGAGTCCCGCTCACCTTCGGGAAGCGGGAAAGCCCAGGTGGAACAGGGGAGTTGGCGGTTCGCGCGGGAGAGCGCGCTGGACCCTCGAGGCTGCACAGCCCTGGCCCCGGAACCCCCCGGAAACCGCACAGGCTCCACACGCGAACCCCGTACGATCCCCTCCTAACCGGCGGTAACCCCGATTCTGCGGGTTCTGTCGGTGAACGCCTCGGTGTGCGAGGTACGTACGTCTTGCAGCAGAGCAGTTCGTCGCTGCACGCCACAGGAGCCGCCCGTGTCCACCCCGCTTCCCTCGTTCGCCGCCTCGGCCGCCTTCGACGACGCTCCCGGTCCCGTGCTCGTGCAACCGGAGACCCGGCGACTGGACGGAGCCGTCCGCGAGGCGTACGTGCCGCCGTTCGCCCCACCCGTCAGCCACGGCTCGCTCGCGGAGCTGCCCTTCGACAACGCGGCCGCCGTACCGGACACGGTGGTCCTCAGCCGCAGGGACCAGGACGGCACCTGGAACGACGTGACGGCCACTCAGTTCGCCGACCAGGTACTCGCGTTGGCGAAGGGCCTGATCTCCGAGGGGCTGATGCCGGGCGACCGGATCGCCATCATGGCCCGCACCACCTACGAGTGGACGCTGCTGGACTTCGCCGCCTGGGCGGCCGGCCTCGTGACCGTCCCCGTCTACCCCACCTCCTCCGTCTTCCAGGTCCGCTGGATCCTCCAGGACTCCGGAGCGGTGGCCCTGGTCACCGAGAGCGCGGCCCAGGCGGCGGCCCTCGGCCCCGAACTCGACCGGCTCCCCGACCTGCGCCACATGTGGATCATGGAGAAGGACCACGTGGAGCGGCTCGCGGAACTCGGCCGGCCCGTCCCCGACCAGGAGGTAGCCGTCCGGCGGGGCATGCTCGGGCCCGACACCCTCGCCACCCTCATCTACACCTCCGGCACCACCGGCCGCCCCAAGGGCTGCGTGCTCACCCACGGCAACTTCTTCGCCGAGGTCGACAACGCCGTCGAACTGCTCTACCCGATCTTCAAGTCCCGGGCGGGCGACGAGGAGTCGGTCCTGCTCTTCCTGCCGATGTCCCACGTCTTCGGCCGCATGGTCGCCATCGCCTGCGTCCGCGCCCGGGTACGGCTCGGCCACGCACCCAGCCTCAAGGCCGAACACCTCCTGCCCGACCTGGCGAGCTTCCGCCCGACCTGCCTCCTGGCCATCCCCTACATGCTGGAGAAGGTCTTCAACACCGCCCGCGCCAAGGCCGAGGCGGCCGGCCGGCTGTCGTCCTTCGACCGCGCGGCCTCCGTCGCGAGACGCTACGGCGAGGCCCTGGAGGCCAAACAGACCGGCACCGGCAGCGGCCCCTCCCGGACCCTGCGCGCCGCCCGCGCCTGCTACGACCCGCTGGTCTACCGCCGTATCCGCAACGCCATGGGCGGCCGCGTACGGCACGCGATCTGCGGCGGCTCCCCACTCGGCGGCCGCCTCGCCGCCTTCTACGCCGGCGCGGGCATCGAGGTCTACGAGGGCTACGGCCTCACCGAGACGACCGGCGCGGCCACGGTGACACCCCCGCTCAAACCCCGGCTCGGCACCGTGGGCTGGCCGCTGCCCGGCACCCGCATCCGGATAGCCGCGGACGGCGAGATCCTGATCGCCGGCGAACAGGTGCTGCGCGGCTACTGGGACCCGGCGGCGGGCGGAGTGGTCCCGGCCGCACCCGACGGCTGGCTCGCCACCGGGGACATCGGCAGCCTGGACGACGAGGGCTATCTGACCATCACCGGCCGCAAGAAGGAGATGCTGATCACCGCGGGCGGCAAGAGCGTGGCCCCGGCCCCGCTGGAGAACTGGCTGCGCTCCCACCCGCTGATCTCCCAGTGCATCGTCCTGGGCGACGCCCGCCCCTACGTGTCGGCGCTCATCACCCTCGACCGGGACGGCATCACCCACTGGCGCCAGATGAACGGCAAGCACCCGGTCCCGGCCGAACTCCTCCTCGACGACCAGGAGTTGCACGAGATCCTGCAACGCGCGGTGGACGAGGCCAACAAGCTGGTCTCCCGACCCGAGTCGATCCGCCGCTTCGCCGTCCTGCCCGTCGACTTCACCGAGGAGGCCGGACACCTCACCCCGTCCATGAAGCTGCGACGGGAGTTCGTCCTGCGGGACTTCGAGCAGGAGGTGGAGGCCCTGTACGCGAAGTAGCCGCCCCCGGGCCCGCACGGCCCTTGACTTCCCAAGACCCCCGCGCGACATTCCCAGCCCTCGCACGTCCCCGTCGGGCTGGAGCGGTCATGACCTCTGAACTGCCGTCTCGAAGACGCGTGTTGGCGGGTGCCGGCGTCACCGGGCTCGCGGTGGCCGCCGGGACCCACCCGTCGGCCCGCGCCGCCGACCTGCCGCCGCTCGGCACCTACGACGTCGTCGTCATCGGCTCCGGCGCCGCCGGGATGACCGCCGCGCTGACCGCCGCCCGGCAGGGCCTGAGCTGCGTGGTCGTGGAGAAGGCCGGCACCTTCGGCGGGTCCGCCGCCCGCTCGGGCGCCGGGATCTGGATACCGAACAACCCCGTCATCCTGGCCGCCGGCGTACCGGACACCCCCGCGAAGGCGGCCGCCTACCTCGCCGCCGTCGTCGGCGCCGACGTGCCCGCCGACCGGCAGCGGGCGTTCCTCGCCCACGGCCCCGCCATGATCTCCTTCGTCATGGCCAACAGCCCCCTCCGGTTCCGCTGGATGGAGGGCTACAGCGACTACTACCCCGAGCTCCCCGGCGGCCTGCCCGGCGGCCGCTCCCTCGAACCCGACCAGCTCGACGGCAACGTCCTGGGCGCCGAACTCGCCCGCCTCAACCCGCCGTACCTCAAGGTCCCGGCCGGCATGGTCGTCTTCAGCGCCGACTACAAGTGGCTCGCCCTGTCCGCGGTGAGCGTCAGAGGCGCCGCCGTCGCCACCGAGTGCCTCGCCCGCGGCACGAAGGCCGCCCTGCTCGGGCAGAAGCCCCTCACCATGGGCCAGTCCCTCGCCGCCGGACTGCGCGCCGGCCTGACCTCCGCCGGCGTACCGGTGTGGCTCGACACCCCGCTCACCGACCTGTACACCGAGGGCGGCACCGTCACCGGGGCCGTAGTCACCCGCGACGGCACCCCGGGACTCGTCCGGGCCCGGCGCGGAGTCGTCGTCGGATCGGGCGGCTTCGAGCACAACGCGGCCATGCGCGCCCAGTACCAGCGGCAGCCCATCGGCACGGACTGGACCGTCGGCGCGAAGGAGAACACCGGCGACGGCATCCGCGCCGGACAGCGCCTCGGCGCCGCACTCGCCCTCATGGACGACGCCTGGTGGGGCCCGGCCATCCCGCTCCCCGGCGACCCCTACTTCTGCCTCGCCGAACGCACCCTGCCCGGCGGCCTCCTGGTCAACCAGGCCGGCGCCCGCTTCGTCAACGAGGCCGCCCCCTACAGCGACGTCGTGCACACCATGTACGAGCGCAACCCCACCGCCCCCGACATCCCGGCCTGGCTGATCGTCGACCAGAACTACCGCAACCGGTACCTCTTCCGCGACATCGCCCCGACCTTCCCCCTCCCCGACGCCTGGTACACCTCCGGCGCCGCCGCGAAGGCCTGGACCCTGGACGCCCTCGCCGGCTCCATCGGCGTGCCCGCCACCGCCCTGCGCACCACCGTCGACCGCTTCAACTCCCTCGCCCGCACGGGCGAGGACCCCGACTTCCACCGCGGGGACAGCGCCTACGACCACTACTACACCGACCCCGCCGTCCTCCCCGACTCCTGTCTCGCCCCGCTGTGGCTGCCCCCGTACCACGCCTTCCGGATCGTGCCCGGCGACCTCGGCACCAAGGGCGGCCTGCGCACCGACGCCCGCGCCCGCGTGCTGCGGCCGGACGGTACGACGATCCCGGGCCTGTACGCCGCCGGGAACGCCAGCGCCGCCGTCATGGGCCACAGCTACGCCGGCGCGGGCTCGACGATCGGCCCCGCGATGACGTTCGGGTACATCGCGGCCCGGGACCTCGCCGGGGTGCTGTGACCGGGCCTATCCGGCGGGCCTGCGGACGATCAGGAACGCCTGCGGGGTCGACTCCCCGAGGTCCGGATCGGGCTCCCGCACCGTGCTGGAGTGGGGCGCGAAGCCGGCCGCCTCCAGCAGCCCGGCGACCCGCTCCGGCCGCCGCCGCAGGAAGTCCAGCGTCACCGGGTGCCCCCACGGCCGGTCGTGGCGGCGCGGCTCGTCCCCCACCTGGAAGGCGACCAGCAGGTGCCCGCCGGGGGCCAGGACACGGTGGAAGCCGGCGAACAGTCCGGGCAGCCGGTCCTCGGGGGTGTGGATCGAGGAGTACCAGCAGGACACCCCGTCGAGGGCGCCGTCGGGGAGGTCGAGGTCCAGCATCGAGCCCTGCTCGAAGAGCAGCCCGGGGTTCTCCCGGCGGGCGATCGCCAGCATCGACTCCGACAGGTCGAGCCCGCGCACGGACAGCCCCATCGAGGCGAGCCGCCCGGTGGTCCGGCCGGGCCCGCACCCGACGTCGGCCACCGCGCCGCCGGCGCCCACCAGTTCCGCGAACACGGCGAGCACGGCGCGCTCCACCGGTCTGGCGGTGAGCTCTTCGGTGAACCGGTCGGCGTAGTCGTCGGCCACGGTGTCGTAGAAGGTGCGGGTGGCGGTGAGGAAGTCGGGATCGGTCATGGCCGCGGACCGTACACCGCGGCACTGACAACGGACCGGGAAGGCGACGGGTCCCGCGGGCCGGCCCCGGGAAAGGCAGGAGCCCCGCTGCCTTGCGGCACGGGGCTCCTTGGGTACTGCTATCTGTTCCGGATCAAAGCACCAGGCTCCGAGACCGAAGAACTCAGACGGGGGTGACGTTCTCCGCCTGCGGGCCCTTGGGACCCTGGGTGACGTCGAAGGAGACCTGCTGGTTCTCCTCCAGCGAGCGGAAGCCGCTCGCGTTGATCGCCGAGTAGTGAACGAAGACGTCGGGGCCGCCGCCTTCTTGGGCGATGAAGCCAAAGCCCTTTTCGGCGTTGAACCACTTCACGGTTCCGGTAGCCATAAGCCCTCCTTGGGCCCAAAGGGTTGCCCTGCTCCAGAACCCTGCAAGTGTGAAAACAAAATGCCGCACAACTGCATACGTCTGAATACGACGAGAGCCCGCGGTCACATGCTCCGCAGGCTCTGTACTGCAAGGGAAACCAAACTGCAACTTGCGGCGAGCCTAGCATGAGGGCAGCCGAAAGCAACAGAGGTCAAGATCACGTCACTCGGACGTTTGAACGCACCCCGGAACGGGCTTGACGGGGCGGTCCTGAAGTAGGGCACCTGCCGATACGGCGTCGGTCGACAAGCGGTCGCGACACAGGCACGAGGCCCGTCGGTCACGTCATCCAGCGCGGTCCGGGGGAAACACCGACCCGGACGACGGGGCGTCACCGCGACGACACTCACGCGCCGTCCGCGCACCCCTGGTGCCTGCACCGTACCGCATAGGGTCTAGCCTCGCGATGTGGACAATTCTCGCACCCGGCCGCGCGTCGGCCACATCCAGTTCCTGAACTGCCTGCCCCTGTACTGGGGGCTCGCGAGAACGGGCACGCTCCTCGACTTCGAGCTCACCAAGGACACCCCGGAGAAGCTCAGCGAGAAGCTGGTGCAGGGAGACCTCGACATCGGGCCCATCACCCTCGTCGAGTTCCTCAAGAACGCGGACGACCTGGTCGCCTTCCCCGACATCGCGGTCGGCTGCGACGGCCCGGTGATGTCCTGCGTGATCGTCTCGCAGGTCCCGCTGGACGAGCTGGACGGGGCCCGGGTCGCCCTCGGCTCCACCTCGCGCACCTCGGTCCGGCTCGCGCAGCTGCTGCTCGCCGACCGCTACGGCGTCCAGCCCGACTACTACACCTGCCCGCCCGACCTCAGCCTGATGATGCAGGAGGCGGAGGCGGCGGTCCTCATCGGCGACGCGGCGCTGCGGGCGAACCTGCTGGACGGCCCGCGCTACGGCCTCGCCGTGCACGACCTCGGCGCGCTGTGGAAGGAGTGGACCGGGCTGCCGTTCGTCTTCGCGGTCTGGGCCGCCCGCCGCGACTACCTGGAGCGGGAGCCGGTCATCACCCGCAAGGTCCACGAGGCCTTCCTCGCCTCCCGCAACCTCTCCCTGGAGGAGGTCGGCAAGGTCGCCGAGCAGGCGGCCCGCTGGGAGGCGTTCGACGAGGAGATCCTGGAGCGCTACTTCACCACCCTCGACTTCCGCTTCGGCGCCCCGCAACTGGCCGCCGTCACCGAGTTCGCCCGCCGCGTCGGCCCGACGACGGGCTTCCCGGCGGACGTGAAGGTGGACCTGCTGGAGCCGTGAGCGACGGGAGGCGCCGGGGCGGCCGGTGGGGATCCGGTCCGCCGGAGCCGTGAGCGGCGAGGGCCGAGGGGGTCGACGGGAATCCGGTCGGCCGGAGCCGTGAGCGGCGAGGGCCGAGGGGGTCGACGGGAATCCGGTCGGCCGGAGCCGTGAGGGGTAGGGGTTCGCGGCACTACGCTGCTGGGCAGTGCAGGCGTACGGGGGAAAGGTGACGCCCATGCAGCCGCTCGGAGCCGACGAGCCCACCGTCATGGGGTCCTACCGGCTGCTCGGCCGGCTCGGCTCCGGCGGGATGGGCCGGGTCTACCTGGGCCGCAGCGCCGGCGGCCGCACGGTCGCCGTCAAGATCGTGCACCCGCACCTGGCGCTCGACGAGGAGTTCCGCGCCCGCTTCCGGCGCGAGGTCGAGGCCGCCCGGCGGGTCGGCGGCGCCTGGACGGCGCCCGTCCTGGACGCGGACCCGGAAGCGCCGATCCCCTGGGTCGCCACGGCCTACGCGGCCGGACCCTCCCTCACCGCGGCGATCGCCGACGGCGGCCCGCTGCCCGCGGCCACGGTACGGGCGCTGGGCGCCGGCCTCGCGGAGGCGCTGGCCGCGGTCCACGAACTGGGCCTGGTGCACCGGGACGTCAAACCGTCCAACGTGCTGCTGACCCTCGACGGCCCCCTGCTGATCGACTTCGGGATCGCCCGCGCGACGGACGGCACCGCGTCCCTCACCTCCACCGGCGTCTCCGTCGGCTCCCCGGGCTACATGGCACCCGAGCAGATCCTCGGCAAGGGCGCGACCGGCGCGGCCGACGTCTTCTCGTTCGGCGCGGTCCTGGCGTACGCGGCGACCGGCGAGTCCCCCTTCCCCGGCGACTCCTCCGCCGCCCTGCTCTACCGCGTCGTCCACGAGGAGCCCCTGCTCGGCTCCCTGGGCGGAGACCTGCGGGACCTGGTGGAGGCGTGCCTGGCCAAGGACCCGGGGGCACGCCCGGCCCCGGCCGAGGTGGCCCGGCGGCTCGCCCCGGACGGCGCCGCCCGGCTGGTCGCCGGCGGCTGGCTGCCGGGCCCGCTGGTCGAACAGGTCAGCCGCGGAGCCGTACACCTGCTGAACCTGGAGGCCGCGGGGGCGGTCCACGAGGTCCCGTCGGGCCCGGTGGGCTTCAGCAGTCCCTCCGTGGGCGGACTCGCGCTGCCGGGCGGGGAGGCGGGGCGGGGGGCGGCCGCAGGGCCGGCGAACGGGGAGGACAGCGGCCGGGGGATGGTCGTGGGGCAGTTCGGGCCGGCGCCCGTCATGCCGGTCGGGCCGCCCGCGCCGTCCCTGCCCGAACCGCGTGACGCCCCCCGGGACGAGGGGTCCCGGCCCGGCCGACTCACCGTCAGCGTGGCGGCGTCGACGGGCGCGGGCGAGGGCGGCCGGGGCCGGAGACTGAGCTGCACGGTCGCCCTCGCGGTCGCGGGCGCGCTGGCGGCGGTGACCGTCGGATCGGTGTTCCTCTTCGACCTGCTGCCGAAGGACGGACACGACAGCGCGAGCGGCTCCGACGGCGGCCACACCGCCGCCGGCACCCCGGCGCCGTCCGCCGGCCGGTCCAGCACCGCGGCGGACCAGCCCTCCGCGGTCCCGGCCCGCTACCTCGGCACCTGGGAGGGCGAGGGCAGCGGCCTCGACGGCACGGTCCCCATGGGCACCTTCCGCCTCACCGTGCGCCCGGCGGCCGTGGGCGGCGAACTCGGCCGGCTGCGCCAGACCGACATCCTGGGCGGGGTCTGCGAGGACGTCCTGACCCTGAAGCAGGTGACGAAGACGCAGCTCGTCGCGGACTCGGTCGGCGCCAGGAACAACCACGACGGCTGCAACCCGACCGCCCACACGGTCCGCCTCACCCCGGCCGGCGACGACCTGAAGTACAGCTCGCAGAGCGAGGCGGAGGGGCGGCCGGTGGCGCGGATGTCGAAGGTCGGGTAGGGGACTACATCGGGGTCGTCACCGTCAGGTGCTCGCCGCTGCCCAGGTGCAGCATGCCCTTGCCCGGGGTCACCGGGCCGCCGACCATGCTGCGGTTGGTGCGGATGCCGATCAGCTCGCCCGCGGACGAGTCCTGCGGCGAGAGCAGGATGCCGCGGCGGGCCTTCTTCGTCTCGACCTGCCACCCGGAGAACCCGTCGCAGATCTCCTCCTCGTCACCGGCGATGACGAAGGCCAGCCCCTCGTCGGCGCCGCTCTGCAGGATGCGTTTGAAGACGCCCTCGGCGTCGCAGTCGTCCAGTACCTCGGCGTCGTCGGCCAGGATCACGATCGGCTGCTGCGGCGAGGCCGAGCCGAGGACCTCGTCGAGTTCGTCCTCGTCGACGTCCCGGCCGGTGAAGACCTTCAACACCCCGTCCTGACCCTCCAGTTCCCGCAGGGGCGACGGACGGGGCGCGGCGACGACGAGGCGTACGCCCTGCGCGAGATAGGAACGGGCGAAGTTCATCAGGACCGTGCTGCGCCCGGACTTGGCGGGACCGCCCACGACGAACGCGGGCACACCCTGCGCGAGATCCGGTCCGAAGGCGGTGAGTTCGTCGCCGCCGACACCCACCAGCGCCCACAGCGGGGAAGCCGACGTGGACGCGTCGCGCATCGCCCACGCGTCGGCGAAGGAGATCCTGCTCGGCAGCACGTCCACGCGGAACGGGCGCCTGGAGCGCGGCACTTCGGCGTCCCGTGCCGTCGCCGCCTCGCCGATCGCGGCCAGCGCCGCCGCCTGGCCCTGACCGGTGGTGTCCTCGGACAGCAGGGCGAACTGCGTCTCCGTCGCCGTCTCGTTGCGGTACGCCCGGCCCGGCGGGATCTCCTCCGGGATCTTGCGGGAGTTGATGTCCAGCGTCGAGAAGTCCCCGCGGTCGGCGAGCCGCAGACCGTACTTGTCCTCGGTGAGCGAGGAGATCCGGCCCACCAGCAGCTGCCGGTCACCGGTGATCACCGCGTGGATGCCGACGCTCGCGCCCTCCCGCATCATCGCCATGAGCTGGTCCGTCAGGTCCCCGTGGTTGTGCTCGCCGAGCGTCGGCAGCCAGCCCTCCCAGCGGTCGAGCAGCAGCACGATGTGCGGCAGCCGCTCGTCCGCCGAGCCCGACGCGGCCCGCTGCTCGCCGATGTCGGCGTACCCCTTGTCCGCGAACAGCTCCTGCCGCCGCGTGAGTTCCCCGGACAGTCGGCTGAACAGCCGCTCGACCCGCTCCAGTTGGTTGCGTCCGACGACCGCACCGCAGTGCGGCAGCCGGGTCAGGGCGTTGAGCGCGCCGTTGCCGCAGTCCACGCCGTACAGATGGACGTCGGCCACCGAGTGCGTACGGGCCAGCGAGCCGGCGATGGTGCGCAGCAGCTGCGAGCGGCCGGTGCGCGGGGAGCCGCCGACGATCAGGTGTCCGAAGGTGGCGAAGTCCACCGCGACGGGCCGGCGGGCCTGGTCGGCCGGCAGGTCGGCGACGCCGTACGGGGCCGCGGGCAGCGCGCCCTGGCTGCGCACCGGCGGAATGTCGTCCAGGAGCAGGGACTCCTCCAGGGCGGGCAGCCACGGGGTGTGCTGCTCCGGGATGTTCAGCGCCCGGTTGGCCTCCCGCACCGCGTCCACCAGCACCTTGAGGTCGGTGATCTCGTCGTCCTCGCGCGCCTCGGTCTTCGGCTTCTGCAGCGTGGCCCGGCCCAGGTCCTGCCAGGACAGTGCCCCGGCCCACGGAGCGAGCGCCCGCGGGTCGGCGGCTCCCGGCCGGCGCCCGCCGACGCGGCCGGACTGGAAGGGGACCAGCGAGGCGTGGCCCAGCCGGACGTACGCGCGGCCGGGGGTGCTCTTCGAGATGTGGCCGGCCTCGGGCGCGTCGATCACGTCGGTCGACTCGCCGGCGTCGGTCACCCGCAGCGCGATCCGCAGGTTGGTGTTGGCACGGATCTCGGGGGAGACGACACCGCTGGGCCGCTGGGTGGCGAGCAGCAGGTGGATGCCGAGGGAGCGGCCGCGCTGCGCGATGTTGACCAGGCCCGTGACGAAGTCCGGCAGGTCACGGACCATCGACGCGAACTCGTCGATGACGATGAGGAGTCGGGGGACCGGCGGCTGCGAGGGGTCCCGGCGCACCAGGTCCTGGTAGTCCTCGATGTCCTTGGCGTCGGCGGCGGCGAGGATGTGCTCGCGCCGCTTCAGCTCGGCACCCAGCGACTCCAGCGCGCGCTCGACGAGGTGCGCGTCGAGGTCGGTCACCATGCCGACGGTGTGCGGCAGCTTCACACAGTCCTTGAACGCCGAGCCGCCCTTGTAGTCGACCAGGACGAACGTCATGTTCTCGGGCGTGTTCGCCACGGCGAGCGCCGCCACGATGGTCTGCAGCAGCTCCGACTTGCCCGAACCGGTCGTACCGGCGATCAGGCCGTGCGGCCCGTCCCTGCGCAGGTCGATACCGAAGGGCCCGTCGTACGACTCCCCGATCACGGCCATGGTCGACTGCCCGCCCGTGCGCCAGCGGGCGGCGATCGCGTCCCGGGTCGGCGGCTCCAGCTGCAGCACGTCCAGCAGCCGGCTCGAACCGGGCAGCGCGGAGTCCTCGGTCTCCCCGCTGATGTCCCGCAGCGGCGACAGGGACCGGGACAGCCGTGCGCACCACGCGGCCGAGACGAAGTCGGGCCGCACGCCCGTCCGGCGCCGGGCACCGCTCTGCTCGACCCGCAGCCGGAACCGGTGGACCCGCTCGGTGCTCTCCGGGGCCTCCTGGCCGGTCTGGTGCCAGGCGTGGAAGGAGGGGAAGCCACCGGGGGCCTGCTGCACCGCCGCGGGAACCTCGGGGTCGTCGCCGCCGCGGGGTTCGGCGACCACGACCGCCTGGCACTCGCCGGGCAGGAACCGCTCCTCCTCGTCCAGGCAGATGGCGTACACCGCGACCGACGGGCCCTCGCGCAGCAGCCGTACGACACCGGGCATCGAGCGCAGCCGCCGGGAGCCGTCCCACACGACCACGACGTCGGGGTCGGAGAACGCCGGCCCGTCCTTGCTGCCCCGGCCGCTCTCCTTGAGGGCCTTCTGTCGTGCGTCGAGCAGCTGGGTCAGCTCACCGACACGCGCGCCGACGGTCTCGGCGTCCATCCCTATCAGGACGTTGACGTCCTGCCCGCCGGCCGGGCGGGAGTGCGGCAGCCAGCGCACCCAGTCCCAGCGCGGATGGGCCTCGTTCTCGGTGAGGACGTAGAACTGCACGTCCAACGGGCTGTGCAGTACGGCGGTCTGGGCGACGGCCCACCTGCCGAGCGCCTGCGCGGAGTCGCCGGGACCCGCGATGCCCACGACACCGAGGTCCTTCAGCGGCAGCGCGACCGGCGCGTCCTCGATCTGCCAGGTCACGTGGCGCTTGTGCTCGTCCTGCTCGGGATCGTCGAGCACGACCTCGGAGGGGAGGCGTCCGGTACCGACGCGCAGCAGCAGGTGATCGGCGTCGGTGCGGCGCCGCTCCCAGAGCCGGGTACGGGGACCGGTGCCGAAGGCCAGCACCGAGGCGGGGTCGGGGATGGAGGTCCGCCGGTCGAGCCGCTCCACGCGCAGCGCGTCCTCGGCGTCCTTCTCGATCCGGGCCTTGGTCTCCTTGTACTCCTTGACCTGCTTGGAGTGGGACTTGCGGCCCTGCTTCTTGTCCATGAAGTAGTTGCCGAAGAGCATCAGCGGGCTCATCAGCGCCATGATCATGTAGTACCAGCGCCCGAAGATCATGACCGACACGACGGCGCCGACCAGCGGCATGAGCGCCATCAGCCAGGGCAGCGGACGGGCCTCGTAGTCACCGGGCGGATTCGGCAGCCGGAACATCGTCCGCCGCTCGGCGGGGCGCAGACGCGGCGGGCGGTTGTAGTCCAGCCCGGCACCGTCCTCCGACCACTTGAGCGCGGCGTTGGGCGGGGTGTACCGGGCGATCTCCAGAAGGCTGTTGCCGAGGGCGAGTTGGCCACCCAGGGGCCAGGACCCGCCGTCGAACTCCTCGCCGTCGAGCCGGGGCGTCCACTCCTCGCCCCCGCCGTGCAGAGCCACTTGGCAGGTGCCGTCGATGGCGATGGACAACGTGGCCGCGCGAGCCGGGAGTTCGGGGTCGTCGACCCGGATCTGGGCGGCGGCTCCGCTGCCGATGTCGTACTTCCCGACCCCGAGCCGGTGCACCGCCCCGCCGGCCGGCCCGCCGGCCACCCGGAACTCAACGACACCCGTGGGCTCGCCGTGCAGGCAGCCGGCCGGGTCGTGCAGGCTGACCACGGCGCCCTCGCGGAGCGGGGACCCGACGATGTCGGCGTCGGGATCGAGGGCGTACCCGTCGACGAAGGCGGCGGGCGCCCCACCGTGTTGTCCCCGGGGCCCCCCGATCGGGATGACCTGGGCGCCACCGGCGTCCCCCGGGCCGCCGAGGCCGAGGTGCCGCGCCAGCTCCCGAGTGATGTCACCGACCGAGGACTCCGGATCGGCGTCGAGCACCACGTCGGCACTGGCACCGCCGATGGGGTCGACGACGGTCAGACTCAGGCGCACGTTGGTCCTCCTCGCTGGCTCCACGCCGGCTCCCCGCTGAGCTCGGAAGCCGCCCCCGGAACGCTGAACACAGTGGGACCGACCATAGCCGCCGCACCTTTCCCCCGGGCAACGGGATGCGCGGCGGTTCACGATTCCCCCGCACGACGGCATGGGCACCGGTTCGCGAATCCTCCCCGCACGACGGGACGCGCGGCGGTTCACGATTCCCCCGCACGACGGGCCTGTGGGCCCAACGACCCCACCCGTACACTCTTTGCGCATGCGGACGCGGTCCTCGACCGTCAACTCCGCGACAGAGCCACGGGGGAAGGCCCTGCGGCCACCAACGGGAGGGAGTGCCGTCATGGCCAAAGACACGGATCTCACATATGCCGAGATGGAGAAGGTCGCCGGCGACCTGATCAAGGACATGCACGATCTGGAGACCCAGATCGCAGGCGTCGAGAAGCGCGTCAAGGCGCTGGTGGAGAACGGCTTCACCACGCAGAAGGCCTCCGGCGCGTACGAGGAGTCCATGCGCGACTTCACCAAGGGCGCGACGAAGACCGTCCAGGGCCTCCACGGCCTCTCCGAGTTCCTCAAGAAGGCCAAGCAGGCCTACGAGGACCTGGACGAGCAGCTGGCGAAGAGCGCCAAGGGCTAAGTTCGCCCGGATGCGGACACGTCGGCCCGGCGGCTGTTCCGAGCCGCCGGGCCGACTCTTCGATTGAGTGAACGGGGGAGGCAACTTGTCGGATCAGACGGCCGACATCGAGCGCATCAAGGAGAGCTCGAAGTCGCTCTCCAGGGTCCACCGGGACTTCAGGAACCACTCGAACCCTGCCGCCGGGTTGAGCGTCTCCACTCTGGGAGACAAAGGTCTGGTCGACGTCTTCGACGACTTCGGTGACAACTGGAAGATTCACCGAGAACGCCTGATGGACGAAATCGAGAAGCTGGCGAAGATTCTCTCCACGGCGGCAAAGGCGTACGAGGACATCGATCACCAGCTCGCCGAGGCCCTGCGAAGCACGGACAAGAAGACGTCCGGTGCCGAGGGAGGTGCCGAGTGACCCGCCCTCGCGCTGAGGAGTGGGCGGTAATCGGCGAGCAGGCGGATCCGATCCCGGGGGACCCCGAGGAAGTCGCACGTCTCGGGCGGAGTCTGCGGAAAACAGCAGAATCCATCAAGAAGCAGGCGGACGAGATCAACGCGCTCTCATCTGTCGAGGCGTGGAAGAGCAAGGCTGCCGAGGAGTTCCGAGGACAGGCCGAAGAGGCTGAGGGAAAGCTACGCAAGGCGTACAGACGCTACGAAGTCGCGTCAGACGCGCTCGGCGAGAGGGTGATCGACGGTGGCAGCTCCAAGGAGTACGCCTCCGAACTCCACCGCGCGCAGAAGATGGCCGACAAGGCGCGCCAGGACGCCCAGAACGCCGACGACGAGCACAAGGCGAGCACCGGCGGCCTCGACAAGCTGCCCAAGGACACGGCTGACGACGATCCCGGCAGGAAGAAACTGGCGAAGCGTCAGGAAGCGGCGACTTCGGCGATGGAGCGTGCCAGGAAGGACCTCGAAGCCGCGAAGGACATCCGTGACGCGGCCGCGAAGAGGGCACGCGACTCGATTCGGCACGCGATCGACCATGACGGGCTGAAGGACGGTCGCTGGGACAAGTTCAAGGACTGGGTGCACGACCACGCAGGAGCCATTGACGAAATCCTCAAATGGTCCGGCTGGATCGCCACCGTCTGCGGAACGATGTCCTTGTTGGTGGGCTGGATCCCTGTCATCGGACAGGCGCTGGCGGCGATTCTCGGTACCGTCGCACTCATTGCGACTCTGGTGTCCCTGGTGGGACACGTCGCTCTGGCGTTGGCCGGTGAGGGCAGCTGGTTCGATGTTGCCCTCGATGTTGTCGGCATCGCCACGCTGGGCATCGGCCGTGGAGCCATCGCCGGGGCCAAGGGAGCGTCCCTCGCTGCCAAGAGCGTGGCACGGTCCTCGGCGGCCAGGGCTCTCAGGGCGGGTATCAGGGCCAAGCCCGGCACCGCGGCGTACAACAGAGCCCTGAACCAGGCGTGGAGGCGGGCGAACGAGGCCAGCGGCGGCGCGCTGCGCGGCAAGGCCGGCTTCAACGCGGTCAAGGATGCGCCGAAGGGCTGGAACCCTGGTCTGGCCCGGCTGAAGGACGCCTTCAGCCCCAAGTCGATTGGCAAGGAGGCTTGGGAAAGCCTCAAGGGGGTCAAGGAATTCAGTCCGAGCAATCTCAGGAAACTGGGTGACGCCGATACGTGGGCAGGAGTTCGTCCTAGATTCGGTGATTCCGGCATCGCCTCGATCGAGAAGAGCATGGGAGACATTCAGCAATCCCTCCGGGCTGACGACGCCGTGAAGGCCGCAAGCGACGTGTTCCGGACCCAGACACGGATCTGGGCCGGCTCGACGGCCGTCGCGTCGTCCACCGACCTGCTCGACAAGGGCGAATTGACCGGCTGGATCGGCGACCGCGTGGGGATACCCGGACTGGACGACGGTGTCTGGTCGGCGACCGGGATCAAGGAAGCCACGACGACGAGTGACGGGTGAGCACGGCGAGTGAGGGCTGAGCAGTCAGTGGACGACGAGGAGCAGTGGGAGAGAGCCGGGCATGTGGTGCGCCCAAGGGGTATGCGCCCGTACGGTGTCGATGTGGTGCGGCGGGCTCGGCTCTACGCTGACGGCAAGACCCTTGTCGTGCGCGACCGGCGACGGCGCGAGCGTCGGTTCGAGGTCGGTGCCGCGGGAATCAGGCGAGCCGTCTTCTACCCCCCGCCCGGCGACCTGTGGGACACCGTGTCCACCCGTCCGGCGGAACGCTGGGGCGTGCTTGTGTTCAAGGGAGAGGACGAGCGAGCCATCCTCGAAGTCCCCCTCGCCGAGTGGCTGCCGGAGGCGAGCGTCGTCGGGGCCCTGGACCTGCGGCCGAAGAAGTGCCTGGACCGCACGGGCTTGAAAGAGCTTGTCTCGGCCCTCGCCGTTCCGTTGGAGGAAAGCCCGAAACCTCGAGCCGAGGCAGAGGAGAGACCAGAGGACGGTCGAGGCGACAAGCCCCACCGGGCCGTGAACGGGGAGCTGCCCCGCTGGTTCAGCTGGGTCAGAGGCATCGGCATTCTCGGTTGGTTCGTCGCTCTGGTCATGGCCTTCGCCGCTCATATCGACGTGGCTGTTCCTCTAGCTGCGGGCTTTCTGTTCCTGGTGCCGGCAGCTGACCTCGTGGTGCGTGTCCGTGCCTGGTGGCGCGGCCGGCGGCAGGCAGACACGCGGCTGGCCGACGCCGTGCTCAGCCCCGCCCCGGCAGACGAGGCGACGGCGACGCGGAGATTCCGTCGCACAGCGTCCGTATGTGTGCTGCCCGCCGAAGTGGTGGTGACCGACACCGTCGGCCGGGAACGCCGACTCGGGCGTCACGGCGCCCATGGCGTCGCACGTCTGGTCCGTCTGGTCGTCGCGGACACCCGCCTGCCGTTGGGAGTGGAGTTCCGCGACGGAAACGGTGAGGCGCGGGCGCTGATCCCCTGGGCTCACTGGTTTGCCGGGCCGCAGGGACCCGAACGCTGGGCCGAGATGGTGGCGGCCCTCTCGGTCCCCGTGACGGACGAAGCAGTGAAAGGGACCGGAACCGGTGGGACTCGTTCGGGAAGCACGGAGCCGTGGTGGAGGGGGCATCCCCTCGCTCAGGAGGCCCGCCTGATGTCGCCGATGGCGGCGAAGGAGGCCAGAGCGGAAACCAGTTGGACCGGTTCGGTCATTGGCGGCAACGAGCTGATGCTCATCCCGTTCTTCAGCCTGCTCCTTCTTGTCGGGCTCTTCGCTGACGACGCGGCATGGCGCGTCGCCGGGGTGCTGTCCGCGCTCACCATCGTGGGCGAACTGGTTCCGGCGGCGATGAGCCGGCTGATCAGCTACCTCTCGTACGACAGGCCGTAAACAGGACCCCTGGCGTCAGACCTTCGACCGTACCGACGACATCGGAGCCGTAGTGACCCCGACCTCAGGCGGCAGCGCCGACAGCGCCGCGCCTCCCGCCGACTACCGACTTCTCCTGCCGGAAGGCTGGTTCCGTGTGCGGATCGATCCGGTCGGCCGTGAGCGGTCAGTCGAGGCACTGGTCGACCGAGAGTTCGCGGGCGTCGACAACGCGCCGCACATCAAGCGGCAACTCCGTGACGAATTGCTCGCACAGGCCGCCGCGGCCTTCGACGGTGGCGGAATCGAGCTGTATCTGAGCCTGCAACAGGCAGGGACACTGACCATCCCCGCCTCTCTGCTGATCACGTTGCTGCCGCCACCCTCAGGCGGCACCCTGCCGGGTGTGGCCGACTTCGCGAACGATCTCGCCGGAGAGGCGGACGCGGAGGTTTCGATCAGGGAGTTGTCCGCAGGCCCGGCGCTGCGAGTACGACGGGCCACTGGGCAGCCCGACCGTCAGATGCCCGCCGGAGTCCCGGGAAGCACCGACGAGGTGCTCCCGTCGATCACCCTGGACTACCAGCTCCCGGTTCCGGGAACCGGCGCCCATCTGCTGCTGACCTTCTCCACGCCGCTGGTGCGGATCGCCGACGCGATGACCGAACTCTTCGACGCGGTGGCCGGTTCACTGACCTGGATCAGCGAGGAGGCTTCCCATGAGTGACATGCAGGCCTGCGGCATCGTCTGCCCGACCGACTGGGTGCCGCTGCCGCAGGAGCCGGACGACAACGTGAAGGACTGGGCGAAGCGGACCGCCGCGGAACTGTACGAGCGCAGCAGCACGGCGGGCCACACGCTGGACGAGAAAGCCCTGAGGAAAGACCTGCGGTCCTGGGCCGATGACAGCCGCAGCCGCGCCCCGCTGTATGGCTTCGCCTTCTACCCTGACGGCTTCGACTTCGCGCTCGCCCTCCTCGAAGTCGAGGTGATTCTTCCCGACGAAACGGTCCCGCAGATCTCTCTGGACTGGCTGGCCGAGACGTTCAGCGCGCACGACTTCGGGCCGCCGGACATCTCGCGCACCGACCTGCCTGTAGGCCCTGCCGTACGCCTCCGACAGAACTTCGCCGCCGAGGGCTCGCCGCGCGGCGGTGCGGGGGTCCTGCTCCGGACGGTGACCTACGGGATCCGCCCCACCGGCACCGACGGCGCGCTAGTGCTCCTCGTCTCCTGGACGGCTCCCGGCCTCGAGGAGGAGATGGAGGCGGCGGCGGACAGCATCGCGCAGACGATCACTGTGGAACTGACGGCTTCGGAAGTGACCTGAAAGGACCGAGAAGGTGGGGGCCAGTGCTCCGCTGCCAGAGGTCGTTGGGATCGAATGCGCCGCGGCTGCCGGCCGGACTCATGAACCAGAATGGCTTCAGCATGCCGAACTCGGGTTTCACCGGCTTGGTGGTGGTCACCTCGATCAGAAGCCTCTTGCTCGGACGGCGGGTGATCACAGGTTCGACTGAGGTGTCCCGAACGGCCACTGCCGCCACGTATGAATCCACATAGGCGCGCTGGCGTGCAGCTGTATCGCATCCGCTTTCGAGTGCGCCCCCGACCGCGACGTAGAGTGCACGCAGTCCGAACAGGCCGACGCGGCGGACATGGTGGTTTTTCGCCTCCGGGCGAAGAGAAAAGGCCGGGCCCGCGGGCCAGCCGGACAGCTCACCCTGGATGTCGTGTCGCCGGGTGTCGCGGAGCCATCGCAGACCAAACACCCTTGGTGCCGTGCCGGTTGCGAAGACGGTCGCGTCCCGGGCGAGGAGCGTCTCGCCCGGCTCAGGTGTCCGGGTCGCTAGGGGTCTCGTGCCTGCAGTGTGAGGTGGCGGCCCTGTGGAAGCTGTCTCAGGACGGACCTGTAGTTTGACGCCGGTTCAGCGGTTGACGGACTGGATTTCCTGGACGGTGACGTCCTGGGTGGTTCCGAAGGTGCCGTCGGGCAGGTCGCCTCCGGCTCCGCCGGTGCCGGTCCAGGTGATGGCCCAGGTGATGGTCGCGCGCAGTGTGTAGGTGCCGTCGCCGGAGGAGCGGAGGTAGGTGATTCCGCAGGGTGGGGTCCGGTCGGCTTTCCCCTTCGCGTACGGCTCGCCGATCGATCCGTCGTCGTTGATCGTGCACGCGCCCGAGGCGGGGTGGGTCTCGGCGTCGGTCGTACCCGGTTCGAGTTTCAGGGAGACCGGCTTCGCGGTGGTGGTGGCCTGGATGCTGACGCCGGCGGCGTTGAGGGCGGCGGTCACCGAGACCTGCTTGAATCGGGCCTTGTCCAGCCAGGCCCACGTGGGCAGGTTCACCTTGGTGGTGGCTGTCGGGGCGAAAGTCACCTTGGTGTTCGGCAACTTGATGCGGTTGTAGGCCAGTTCGGCGAGTATTTGCGGTGTGACCGCGTTCTTCACGGCGGGGGTGACGCCGTTGTCGACCCAGAAGGGCAGCTTGTCGCATTCCCAGGCGCCCGGCTCGTCCAGTCGGCTGTCGTCCTGGGTGGCGACCCACCAACTGCCCTTGTCGGCGTCGTCCTTGTTGTAGTCGTGGTACTTGCCGTCCTTGTAGGCGTCCCGGAACTCCGCCTGTCCCGCTTTGGCGTAGTTGGGCTGTCGCGGGTCGTTGACGACCGTGTCGTACGCCTTCTCCATACGGCCGGCGAACTCCGCGACGGACATGGGCTCGTACCAGCAGGCGGGCGGGGTCCAGTCGCCGACGGGCGTCACAGCCTCGGACGAGCTGCCGCTGGGCCTCGTGGAACCGGCGTATGTGATGCGCGACTCGATGGCCCCGTCGGACTGCTTGCCGCTCGCCTCGTAACTGCCTTGCGACGAGCCGCCGTGCCTCCGGTCGGCGAGTGCTGTGCCGGGCAGCAGAGCAAGGGTGGTGGCTGTGCCCGTGACAACGAGCCACTTCGCGCCCCTCGTCATGGCATGCACTTCTTGTTGCCCCTCTCGGAGCTCAGCTTGCTCGTCTGCCAGACACCCTTCGCGTTCCTGTCCATCCGGGTGTTGTAGAGCACGTACGACTTGGCCGTCACGGCCGTCTTGTCGACCTTCTTGGTCTTGCGGTCCTTGTCGTACGCCTTGCTCTCATCAGCGCAGTACACGAGGCCCACGGAGTCCTTGTCGAACTTCGTGAGCGAAGGCTCGTAGTACCGAGTCGTTCCGGTGATCGTGTAGTTGTCGTCCGTGTAGCCCTTGATCCAGTCGGCCGCGCCCAGCAGAGCGCTGCCCGCGTAATAGAACGGGATCGCCTTCGACTCCACGTCACCGCTCGTGATCGCCGCGTCGGTCGCTTCGATACGGTGCTTCGCGTCCGCCAGCACCGCTGCCTCGTCCGCGTCGCTGGAGGTCCAGCTGTCGTACACGTGCTTCACGTCCGCCGGCAGGGACACCTGGGGACGTTCGGCGGCGTCCGCGGAGGTGCTGGGTGAAGCCGAGGGAGCGGCGTCGCCCGTTCCGGCACCCGCGATGTTGCCGCTGTCCTTCGAGTCTTCGTCCCCGCCACCACAGGCTGTCAACAGCAGGGCCGCGCTTGCGGCGAGCGCGACAGCAACGGGCAAAGTGTGGCGCTTCACAGTGGTCTCCCCGTGAGACGAGAGGTCGGTCAAGAGCACAGACGGTATCGATGAGGTTACCGGTTTCGCCGTCGCGAACTTCGACAGGGGGAAGAGGAGGAGCCGATCACTGCGCCGCTTGGTCAGTCGGTGCCTACTGGTTGTCTATCGGGGTCGCTTCGGCGTCGGGGTCGGGGAACGCGACCGTCTGCAGGATGGCAGTAGCCATGTCGCAGAACTCGCCCCAGTACTCCATCGCCGCCGTGTCAATGGTGAAAACCGCGGTGAAGGGCCCGGTCGGGAACGGTATGTGGACCTGGACCTGACCGGTCAGGAGCTTGGCCTGCTCGCCGGTCGCAGTGATGTCGGGGCTCAGGGTGAGCTCCCGCAGCGTGATGCGCGAAACGGCGGGACCGCATGGCAGGTCGAGCCAGCGCGCATCGTTCATCGGATCGGAGCACAGCGCCGCGAGGATGCCCTGTGCGGCGATGTTCGGGTCAGCGTGATCGGAGGCGTAGGCGGCCACGGTGAAGGAGCAGTGGGCGACTCCACCTGTGTCCAGGGCGAAGAGGCCGAAAGCCGAGAAGGCGAGTCCCGCTGTAGCCATGGCCTCCGTGAGCAGTTCGTAAAAGGGAGCCGTCGACTGCCAGAGCGTGTCGTCGCCGCCGGGATAGAGGCCGTGTACGAACTCTCTGGCAGCCGTGGGCCGCTCTTCTGCGGAAGCCGCGACGGGCAGCGCATGAACGCCCTCCGGGACCACGAACGTCATAGGCGGGATGATCTGTGCGTCCCGTGTGACATCCAGCTGTACTGATTCCGTCATTGCGGGTCCTCCTTCGGCATCACGTCGGTACCCGAGGGAGCCACATAGCGGGTGAGTGTCTGAGTGGTGCCGTTCGAGAGCGGGACGCGCAACTCGACCGCCACGGTGCCGTCGGGAAAGCGCTCCAGTGATGGTGATTCGGTGACGGGCAGGACCGTACCGACCGAGCGGGCGACAGACAGAGGAGGGTCCGCCACGAGTTGGGCGACGCGCTCGCGCTGTTGCGGCGTCAGGGCCCCTTGCGCCACGGGTTGCCTTTCCCCCCGAGCCCTGCTTACGAGCTTGGCCGCGTCACCGGCCTTCCACCGGGTCCACGACCCGTCCTCGAACCGAACCCTGACATCGGATCCGTTCGCGGGGTACGCCATCCGATCGATGGCAGTGATGGAGTGCCTGGGCACCTGCCACAGTTCATCGGCGGGAGCCAGCCCCGCGGACGCGTCCACTCCCAAGATGAGCAGCCGCTGATCGGTCAGCACGAACTCGGTGCGGAGACTCTTCGGCCGACGGGCCGGGTCCAGTTGCCAGGGGAGCGTTCGGGCAATAGTGCCCTCGGCCGCCCACATCACTGGAAAGTCATCCACTTCGTTCTCGGGTTCCTGAGGTTTCCCGGGGCTGCCTGGCTCACCGACCAGCCGGCCGCTCGGCGCTGCGACGTTCCCGATCATGTTGATCAGGCGGGGAATGCCCAGCAGCGCGATGTCCAGCGCACGTATGCCTGCCCGGTCGGCCTTGCCGCGAGGAGTGAAACCGTCACCAGGGGGCCAGCCGGTCAGCTGGGCTTCGATGTCCCGCCGTTCGGTGTCGCGGAAGGAGCGGAGGCCTGCCACGCTCGGCGCGAATCCGGTGGCGAAAGCGACGTTGGCTCGCATGAGCAGGCTCTCACCCGGGGGCGGATACCAGTCCACAGGTCGTGTCCTCTCAGTGTGCCGTCGCGGAGTCCTGGAAACGATCTCCAGGGTTCATCATCTCTCCGATGTGCGACGGTATCGAAAACGCCTTGGGAAGAATCTTGATGGTCGCGTCGATTCCCCGCCCGAGCTTGCTCATGGAGTCGATGTTCTTCAGGCCCGGGATGCCGCCGGTGCCGAGCAACTGGCCGTTGCGGATGTTCTTCTCCGCTACGAGGCTGATGCGACTCATGATGCCGCCTTCGGCGGAGATGTGGCCTCCGGCCTTGAGGCCGAAGAGGCCGATGTTCTTGCCTCTGACGGTGAAGTTCACGGCGCCCGCGACATTGTCGCCGAAACCGACGATGTTCCGCCCGATGGTGCTCACGCCCTTGAAGTCCGCGCCCAGTTCCGCCGCGCGTGCGGCGGCGACGGCTCCGTCGGCAACTTTGACGCCCTTGGCGAAGGCGCTGATCCCAGGAATGGAACCCAGCGCGTCGAAGCCGATGTTCACCCAGCTCACGTCGGCGCCGGCGGCCTTGGCCACGAGGTGCGTCACCAGGGCGAGCCCGCTGCTGACCACGGCCGCCGCGGCGAAGATGGCGCCGATCGGCTCGAACGGTGCGGTGAGGATGGCAAGCATGCCGAGGATGCCGCTCAGGTCGCTGAGTAGATCGCCGACCAGTTTGATGGCATCGGCGTGCTGCTCAATCCAGTCGCCGGTGGCGTCCCACGCGTCCGTGATTCCGTTGCCCAGCTTGTCCCAGAAGCCCGGCTCGTCCGGGGCGATGTCGCCGGCCTTGTCCAGTTCCTTGCTGATCTGTGCGGCGGCCCGCTTGAACCGGTCTTCGAGGTCGTGGACGTCGCTGATGACCTTGTCGACCGCGCCGGAGGCCTTACCGAGTTCCTCGCTGCCCTTGCCGTCGCCCTTCTGGTCGGCTTTCGCCTGGGCGTCGGCCTTGGCGTCGAGTTTTTCGCCGGCTCTTTTCTCCAGCAGGTCGGTCTCGTCCTGGAAGTCCTGGAGTTCTCCGGCCCAGCGGTGCAGTGCGCGTGAGGCTTTGTCGAAGGAGTCGTGGCCCTTGCGGATGAGGGGGGTGACGTCCTTGCCGACGTAGTCGACGAACGCTACGGCGGTCTTGCCCTTCCACGCGCCGCATTCGATCCGCTCCAGCTCGCCCAGGGCGGTGCCCAGTTCGCTCGCCAGCCCGCCGAGCTTCTTGGCGAGAGCGCGGGTGTCCTCCACGTTTCCCGGCGTGGGGTCCCAGCCTATGTGGGGAAAGGACCTGCCGCTCATGTCACTTCCCCTTCTGCTTCGTCCGGAGCGATTCGGCGAGATCCACGTCGAGCTTGTCGAACGACTCGCCGATCTTGTCGATCATCTTGACGGCTCCGTGCGTGTGCTTGCCGAGTTGCTTGATGCCGTAGGCCCAGTCGTCGGCGAAGTCCTGTACGTCTTCGATGAGTTGTCCCTCCCCGACGACTTCGGCGTCCGCCCCGCGGAGGGTTTTGCGGGTCGCCTCCATCTGGTCGCTCACGGTGGAGAACGTCTTCCTCAGATGGGCGAATACGGTGTCTTCCAGGCGCAGGTCAGTCATGCCGTGATGTCGGCCTTTCCGGGGAGAACCGATGAGGGCCGTGCCGCTCAGCGGTTGACGGACTGGATTTCCTGGACGGTGACCTCCTGGGCGGTTCCGAAGGTGCCGTCGGGCAGGTCGCCGCCGGCTACTTGCCGTCCTTGTAGATGTCCCGGAACTCCGCCTGTCCCGCTTTGGCGTAGTTGGGCTGTCGCGGGTCGTTGACGACTGTGTCGTACGTCTTCTCCATACGGTCGGCGAACTCGGAGGCAGGCGTGGGCTCGTACCAGCAGGCGGGCGGGGTCCAGTCACCGACGGGCGTCACAGCCTCGGACGAGTTGCCGCTGGGTCTCGTGGAACCGGCGTACGTGATGCGGGACTGCAGAGTGCGCCCCTCGGTCGAGCCCTCCGGCTTGGCCGTTGAGCCTTCGTTCCCACCACCAGGGTCGACGTCAGCATGCGCCGGAGGAGTGACGAGGGCACAGGTGACGCCAAGAACCGCTGCCACGAACCACCCGCCACGGGTCACGGGGTGCACTTGGAGTTGCCCCTCTCCGAGGTGAGCGTGGCGGTCCGCCACACGCCCTTGGCGCTCTTCTCCAACCTGGTGACGAAGAGAAGGTACGACCTGTCGGTCACCGGGGTCTTCTGGGCCTTGCCCGTCTTCAGGTCCTTGACGTACGCCTTGCCCTCGAAGGAGCAGTACGTGAGGGTCGCCTTGCCTGTTGCGTAGACATCGACCGCCGGCTTGAAGTACCGGGTCTCACCCGTCATGGACTTCTTACTGTCCACGAAGTTCCTGACCCATTGGGAGGCTCCCACCAGGGCGTCGCCCGTGTAGTAATAGCTCAGCACCGGTGTGTCGGCGTTGCTCTCGGTGATGGCGTAGTCCAAGGCGTCGATACGCCGAGAAGCGTCCGCCAGGACGTCGTCCTTCGTCGGATCCCCGGCCTTCCAGCCGGCGAACACGTTCGTGACGTCACTGGGCAGTGTGACCTTCGGATACTGCCCGGAAGCAGGGCTCGCGCTCGGAGACGCCGAGGTGGTCGTGTCGCCGGAGTCCGTTCCGGCGATCTTGTCGCTGGCCTTAGTGTCCTCGTCCCCGCCACCACAAGCTGTCAACAGCAGGGCCGCGCTTGCGGCGAGCGCGACAGCAACGGGCAAGGTGCGGCGCTTCACAGTGGTCTCCCCGTGAGACGAGAGGTCGGTCAAGAGCACAGACGGTATCGATGAGGTTATCGGTGGGGTCTCCTGGGCTGAGCCCGGCGCATGGTCTCGTGCTTCTTGTGTGAAGGTGCCTTCACGGAGTGCAGGTGGTCGCATCGGTCCCAGACCATGCTTGTTCTCGCATGAGCCACCCGTGGGATCATCCCATCGCAATCCGATCATCTATCCCAGGGGGACGAGCGCCATGCTGACAACGCGACGGAGGATGGCCGCGGTCGGCCTTCTTGCTGCTGTCACCTTCTGCGCGACCGGTTGCAGCAGCGATGCCGGTGGCGGCTCGGGCAGCGACAAGATCGCGGGAGCCGGTTCGGCGGAGGGCGGTTCGTCGTCGCCGTCTGCGTCTGCCTCCCACCCCGCGGAGAAGAACGCGCCGAGCTTCGATCTGCCGTCGGATCTCAAGATCGACGTCGAGAGCAAAGCGACCGGAGACGCGACCAAGGACGCCATCCTCCGCGATGCCGCGTACTCAGCCCAGGCCAACATCGAAGCCTTCGCTCAGGGGGAGAGTCAGGCCGTCAATCTGAACCGGTACTTCGCGGGAGATGCCCTCACCTACTGGGTCAAGCAGGTCGCGGACTTCAAGAAGAGCGGCCTCACTCTCACGGGTTACTACCGCTACTACGACTTCAAGGTCACGGATGTCGCAAACGGCAAAACGGCCGCGGTCAGTTACTGCGAGGACCAGAGCAAGGGATTCAGCAAGAGGGTCAAGACGGGCAAGGTGCTGCGCACCTCGCCGAGCGACAAGAGTTACGTCCTGTACACGCTGCAGGCGTCGAAAGACCAGGCCGGCGACTGGCAGGTGACGCGGCAGAGTTGGAAGAAGGGGGACGCCACGTGCGTGCAGGGATAGGAACGACCACCCGGCCGGTCCTGCGGGCGGCTGCAGCCGTCGGGCTCGTCATGGCGCTGGGGGCATCGGTCCCGGCGTACGCGGACGACACCCGGGGTGGCGGTGGAGGCACCGGAAACACCGGCGGTGCTGCCCCGGACTCCGGAGCCGACTCCGGCAACGGCACCATCGGTGCCCACATCCGCATCGCCCAGAGCAAAGCCGGTTCCGGGGGCTCCACCACCACCGCGACCTCCTCCAACGTCAACTGGAAGCCCCCGGTTTGCTGGTACGAACCCATGTACACGGCGAAGGAGTACGAGGAGTTCATCAAGTCCGCGTACAACGGGGCAGGCGAACCGGCGGCGAGCTACGCCGAGAAGCGGGACAAGGAGAAGTACCACAAGGGCGACGACGGCCTGTGGTGGCAGGTGAAGTTCCGCAACGACGACTACACCACCGCCTGTCCCGTCACCACGGACAACTGGGAGATCTGGGTTCCGCCGGCCGACCCCCGGCCTGACCCGAACAAGCTGACACCGCAGATCCTCTCGGAACTCGCGTACAACTCCACCAAGTTGCCCACCCCTCCCGTAATCCTGAACCCGAGCCCCGATCGACTCATCGTGAACCTCGGCACTCGGGTGAAGTTCGCGGGGGACTTCGACCGGGTCTGGACGACCGCCAGCATCAACTACAAGGGCGTCGCGATGGCGGCCACCACCGTTGCCACCCCCGTGGCCCTCAAGGTGGACGCCGGTACCGCCGACGCCGACCCGCAGACGTGCACGTACGACCTGCTCAAAGGCGACGGCGGCTACGAGGTCGACAGCAGGGGCGCGGGCTGCAACGTCACCTACCGCCGCTCCTCGGGCGGCGGCACCTACCCGTTCAAGGCGTCGATCACCTGGAAGGTCACCTGGACCGACTCGGCCGACCCGGATGGACCGGCACAGCAGCCGGGTCTGCCGGACGGTCTGTCGACGTTCGAGCAGAACGTGGCGGTCAAGGAGATCCAGTCCGTCAACCGGTAGGTCCGCCCGTCAGCCGGTGGGAAAGATCACGCCACCCCCACCCGCTTTCGTGAGCGCTTCGTGCAGGCATCATGAGCGCCGCGTGACGAACCCCCCACCCGCTGCCCGTCGGTGGGACGGTGGTGGATTCGCTACCGCACAGCGCGTCGGCCGTTGTCGTGCGGTATTCAACGGGGTTGCGGGCCTGTTCAGTTGCAGAGGGGTAACGAGGCGCAGAGTGAGCGGGATGACGTCGGACGCGCCTTGAGGGGCTTATGTGCGGCTGATACGGTGCCATGGCTTGACACTCACCTCTGCGATGGCTATTCGGCCAGGTCGGGTGGTAAGTCCAGCACGTCCCAGAGGGGCGGTCGGGGGTGAAGTGTCTGCATTTGCAGGGAATCTGGCAGACATTTTCTTGGGTGTACGGGGAGCGGTTGCGTGAGGATCCAAGAGCGTACGGGGGCGGGCGCCGGTCGTTCCACCGCTCCGGTTCAGCCGTCGGTCGGTGACCGGCTTCCCACTCCGCCTCGCGAGCGCAAACCCGCGTTGGCGGCGCTCGCGGTGCTGTTGATCCTGCTGGGCGCGCTCGGGGCGACGATGCTCGTGCTGCAGGCCGGCGACCGGATCGAGGTCGTGAAGATCACGAAGCCGATCCCCGCGGGCGGCTCGGTGAACTCCAGCAACACGACGTCCGTCCTGGTCGCCGAGGACAGCGGCATCCACTACGTGTTGTGGGAGCAGTTGGACACGCTGAAGAGGCTCAAGGCGCAGAGCGCCATTCCGGCCGGAGTCGTCGCCGTGGGAGAGATGTTCGGCAACGAGGCCAGGCTCGAAAGCGGGAAGGCGACCGTCGGCCTCGCCCTCAAGGAGGGCCAGTACCCGACCGGTCTCAAGGTCGGTGACGTCGTGGCCGCCTACCGCGTCGGCAGTGACAGCGGCTCCGGCTCCGGCTCCGGCGAGAGCGGTTCCTCGACGGGCGGCAACAGTGTGCTGGCCGACCGGGCGACCGTCCGTTTCGTGAACTCCGACAAGGGCAGCGACGAACTGGTCAGCAGCACGAACCTGCCGATCACGCTGATCGTCGACAACGACGAAGCCGCCGGGCTGGCGCAGGCTGCTTCGAACGGCGAAGTGGCCATCGTTCTCATCCCCGGCAACTGAAGGCGGCGCCGACCCCATGGCCCTCATCGCTCTAGCCGCCGACAAGGGTTCCCCCGGCGTCACCACCGCGGCCGTCGCTCTCGCGGCGGTCTGGCCGCGGCGGGTGCTGCTGGCGGAGACCGACCCGGCCGGTGGTGACCTCGTGTACCGCAGCGCCGCCGCGCACGGCGGTCCGCTGAACCCGAACACCGGCATGCTGTCGATCGCGGCTACCGCCCGGCGCGGTCTCGTGCCGGACCAACTGTGGGACCACGTACAGCCGTTGAGCGGTGGCCTCGAGGTCCTCGTCGGGCTCGGGAGCGCCGAGCAGGCGGCAGGTCTCGCAGGGCTGTGGCCGACCCTCGGCCACGCCTTCGCCTCCCTCGCCGACTCGCCGAACGCGCCCGCCGACGTCATCGCCGACTGCGGCCGTATCAGTGGGGACACCCCGGCGGTCGAACTGTTCCCGCATGCCGCGCTGGTGCTGCTTCTGGCGCGCACCGAGCCGGAGGCCATCGCCCGCGTCCGTGACCGGGCCGCCGCCCTGTCCACCAAGCTGCACGGCGGGCCGCGCGGTGCCGCGAGCCTGTCGAACCCGGTCATCGGTGTCGTGCTCGTCGCCGATCCCGGCGAGGCGGGCAAGCTGGTCAACCAGGTCAACGACATGCTCGTGCACGCCCAGACCGGTGCCCGGGTCGTCGGCACCATCGCCGACGACCCGTCCGGCGCCGAGCAGTTGGCCGGCCGTAAGCGCGGCCGGCTCGACAAGTCCCTGCTCATCCGCTCGGCCCGCAAGGTCACCGCGGACCTCTACCAGCAGTACGGCGCCGCCTGGGCCGTACCGCAGCAGGGCCAGGTCCACGGCCGTGCGGGGGCCGGGCGATGACCGCTGTCGACCACCAACTGGTCAAGCGGTTCCGGCAGGACGCCGGTGACCGGATCGCCGAGCAGCGCCGCCTCGACCAGGCATCCGGCGTCACACCGATGTCCAGCGAGGACGAACGGCACTACGCCCGCGCGGTCATAGCCCAGATCCTGGAGGACTACGCACGCGCCGAGATCAACGCGGGCCGTACGCCGCTGGACGCCGAGACCGAGGAGCAGTACGCGGCCGCCGTGCACGCGGCCCTGTTCGGGGTCGGCAGGCTCCAGCCGCTCCTCGACGACGCCGAGGTCGAGAACATCGACATCAACGGCTGCGACCAGGTGTTCGTCGGATACGCCGACGGGCGCGAGGTGAAGGGTGACCCCGTCGCGGAGACCGACGAGGAACTCATCGAGCTGATCCAGGTGCTCGGCGCCTACTCGGGTCTGTCCTCCCGTCCGTTCGACTCCGCCAACCCGCAGCTCGACCTGCGGCTGCCGGACGGGTCGCGGTTGTCGGCCGTCATGGACGTGGCGCGGCGCCCGGCGCTGTCCATCCGCCGCGCCCGCATGGGCAAGGTGTTCGTCTCCGACCTCGTCGGAAACGGCACGGTGACCCCCGAAGTCGCCCATTTCATGGCCTGCGCGGTCCGCGCCCGCAAGAACATCATGATCGCGGGGGCGACCAACGCGGGCAAGACGACGCTGCTGCGGGCCCTCGCCAACGAGATCCCGCCGCACGAACGGCTCATCACCGTGGAGCGTGCGCTGGAGCTCGGCCTCGACCAGTTCCCCGAACTCCACCCGAACGTCGTGGCGTTCGAGGAACGGCTGCCCAACTCCGAGGGTCAGGGCGCCATCGCGATGGCCGAACTGGTGCGCCGTTCCCTGCGTATGAACCCCTCGCGCGTCATCGTCGGTGAGGTCCTCGGCGACGAGATCGTGACGATGCTCAACGCGATGTCGCAGGGCAACGACGGCTCGCTGTCCACGATCCACGCCAACAGCTCCCACGAGGTCTTCAACCGCATCTCGACGTACGCCCTCCAGGCGTCCGAGCGACTGCCCATCGAGGCGAGCCAGATGCTGATCGCGGGCGCGGTGAACTTCGTGGTGTTCATCCAGCGGCGCAACGACTTCCACACCGGCGGCCGGCTGCAACGCATGGTCACGTCCGTCCGCGAGGTCAACGGCGTGGACGGCCGCGTGCTGTCCAGCGAGGTGTTCGCCCAGGCGCCGGACGGCCGGATCGTGCCGCACGCGCCCATCGCCTGCCTGGAGGACCTGATCGCGCACGGTTACCAGCCGCACGGAACCTGGGGGTGAGCATGACGTACTCGGCTCTCGGTACGCTCGGCACCATGGGCGGCCTGTTCTCGGCCACCGTGCTGTACTCGATCGGCTGCGGTGTCGCCGTCGGCGGCGGGATCGGGCTGTTCGTGGTCGCCGTCCGCGGCCTGCCCGCCAAGCCCGAACACGAGAAGCACCGGGCCAGCGAGCGGGCGAACGAGCTGATCCGGTTCGCCGGCCGGCGCGGCTCCCTCGCGGCCCTCGTCGGCATCGCCGTCCTGCTGCTGACCCGCTGGGCGGTGGCCGGCGTCGCGGCCGGCGTCCTCGTCTTCTTCTGGGACCGCCTCTTCGGCGGCGCCGCGGAGGAACGGGCCGCCATGCGCCGGGTGGAGGCCCTCGCCTCCTGGACGGAGTCCCTGCGCGACACCATCGCCGGCGCGGTCGGCCTGGAACAGGCCATCCCCGCCTCGGCGCGTGCGGCGGCGCCGGTGCTGCGGCCCCATCTCGACGCGCTCGTCGACCGGTTGCGCTCCCGCACCCCGCTGCCCGACGCGCTCCAGATCCTCGCCGACGAGATCGACGACGCCTCCGCGGACATCATCGTCGCGGCACTCATCCTCAACGCCCGCCTCCGGGGCCCCGGTCTGCGCCAGGTGCTCGGCGCGCTCGCCAAGTCCGCGCGTGAGGAGGTCGACATGCGCCAGCGCGTGATGGCACAACGGTCCTCCACCCGCCGGTCGGTGCAGATCGTGGTGGCGGTCTCGATCGCCTTCGTCCTGGGCCTGTCCGTCTTCAACCGCGACTTCGTCAAGCCCTACGGCACCGCGGTCGGCCAGCTCGTCCTGGCCATCGTCTGCGGCCTGTTCGCCCTCGGCTTCTGGTGGCTGCGCAAGCTGTCCACCATCGAGACCCCCGAACGCTTCCTGGTGCGGGACGACGCCTCGGTGCAGTTCGTACGGCCCCGGATGCCCGCCCCGACCGGCCAGGGCCAGCCCGGTCCCGGCACGGGCCCCGGTCAGGCGCCGCCGTTCCAGTCGGAGGAAGGTGTACGCCGGTGAACCTCACGATGCCGGTCGTGATCGGCGCGATCCTGGGCCTGGGCGTCTACGTCCTCGTCCGCGCCCTCATGCCGTCCCGGCGCAGCGCCGTCGCGCAGGTCGCGCGGATCGACGCGATGCGGGCGCGGGGGGCGGCGTACGAGTCGGCCCGGACGACGCAGGACGCGGGCCGCCTCGGCTCGGTGCGCGCCGAAGTCGGGCGGCGCATCGCCGAGTTCTACTTCCAGCAGGGCTGGGAGCAGCGCTCGCTGCGCGCGGACCTGGCCGTACTGGACCGCAGTTGGGAGAAGTTCCTCGCGACCAAGGTCCTGCTGGCGGCGGCGGGTCTGTTCTTCGGGCCGTTGCTGTTCGCGGTGGTCCTGACGCTCGGCATGGGCCACAGTCCGGTCATCCCCGTGTGGCTGGCGCTGCTGTTCGCGGCCGTGTTCTTCTTCCTGCCCGATCTGGAGGTACGGCGGGACGCCGCCGCCAAGCGGCGCGACCTGCGGCGCGTGATCGGCGCGTACCTCGACCTCGTGTCCATGAGCCTGGCGGGCGGCCGGGGCCTGCCTGAGGCGCTGATGGCGGCGGCCGAGATCTCCGACGGCTGGGCCACGCACCGTATCCGCAGCGCGCTCGCCGACGCCCGGATCACCGGCATCAGCCAGTGGCAGGCACTCGGCGCGCTGGGTGAGGAGCTCGGTGTCGAGGAACTCAAGGACCTCTCCGCCTCCCTTGCCCTGGTCGCCGACGACGGCGCCAAGGTCCGTGAGTCCCTGGCCTCCCGGGCCGAGACCATGCGGCACCGCGAACTCGCCGAGATCGAGGGCAGCGCGGGTGAGAAGTCGCAGTCGATGCTCGTGGCCCAACTGCTGCTCTGTGCGGGCTTCCTGGTGTTCCTGATCTTCCCGGCGGCGATGCGGGTGTTCCAGGTGTGAACCGCTCGGCTCGGTCCCTTCGTCCTAGTTCCCGTATCCACCGCCAGACAGCCAGCCGACCTGAGAGGACAACTCCCATGGCACCCACAACCGAACGAACCGTCCGCACGGGCATTCCCGCCGTGGACTTCCTGGTCACCTTCCTGCAGGGCCGTGTGCAGCGCGCCCGCTCCGGCGAACTGGACCGCGGCGCGTCCGCGGTCGAGTGGGTCATCATCTCCGCGGTCGTCGTGGCGATCGTCGGTGTGGTCGCCGCGATCATCAACACCGCCCTGAGTGACGGCGCCAACAAGGTCGGCGACTGCATCAAGGGCGCGAACGCGAGCGGCACCTGCTGATCGGAGGGGACAGGGCGACGGGGCGACGGGATCACGGGGTTGTTCGTGGGAGCAGGCAGATGGATGCGCCGCAGGGCGGGGGCCGCGCGTGAGGCCGCCGCCACCCGCGGCGACTCCGGGATGACGGCGATCGAGTTCGTCTTCCTCACCCCGGTCCTGTTCTTCATGATCTTCGCGACGGTCCAGTTCGCGCTGTACTTCTTCGCCGACCACGTGGCCCAGGCAGCTGCCCAGGCGGGCGCCCGCAAGGCCCGCGCGACCGCCCACGACCAGCCGGGCGGCTGGCGGGGCGAGGCCCGCACCGTGGTGGACAGCTACATCAGCCAGCTCGGCCCCCAGCTGGTCCTCTCCCCGGACGTGACGATGCTCCAGCCGGAGCCGAACACGGTGGGCGTGGAGATCACGGCCAGGATCCCGACGGTGTTCCCGGGACTCGACCTGACGGTGCACGCGCGGTCCTCGGGCCCGGTGGAGCGGTTCGTGCGGGAGGGGGAGAACTAGGCATGAACGTCTCCGCCCCGCGCCGCCGCCTGCCGGTGGACGACCGCGGCCTGTCCACGGTCGAGGTGGTGATCCTCGCCCCCGTCATGATCATGTTCATCCTGGTGCTGGTGGCTTTCGGGCAACTCGTCGACGGCCGGGGCGCGTTGGACGGGGCCGCCCGGGACGCGGCGCGAGCGGGCTCGATCCAGAAGGACCACGGGACGGCTCTGGCCGAGGCGCGCAAGGCGGCCGAGGCCGACCTCGCCGACGTCTGCTCGGGCCCGGTGTCGGTGACGCAGACGAGCGCGGGCTTCGAACCCGACACCATCTTCACCGTCGAGGTGAGCTGTCAGGTGCGCGGCCTGGCCATGCTGGGCCTGGACGTCCCGACGACGCTGAAGGCCAGCTTCAGCTCACCGCTGGACCCCTTCCGGAGGACGGCGTGAGCGACCTCGTAGGAGTGTGCCGGTCCTGGTGGGACGCGCGTCGGTCGGAGCTGGACGACCGCGGCTCCGGGGCCGGCGCCGTCATCATCTTCGCCCTCGTCTTCCTCTCCCTCTCCGCGTTCGTCATCGACGGCGGAATGTCCATCTCCAAGCGGGAACGCGCGGCGGACATCGCGGAGCAGGCGGCCCGTTACGCGGCCCAGGACATCGACAAGGAAGCCCTCTACGGCAACCAGGGTGGCGCCGCGCCGATCAACTTCCAGGACTGCGACGCCCGCGTGAAGGCGTTCGCCCGCGAGATGGACATGAACGGCCCGGACACGGCGGCGACCCACTGCGTGACGGCGGACGCCCAGCAGGTCACCGTGGAGGTCCAGTTGACGTACTCGCCGGTGTTCGTCGGCATGTTCTACGGCGGTGACGTGGTCGTGCACGGGCGGGCGGTGGCGGAGAACGAGGTGGGCTGACGGTACGGCTCACGTGCCGCCGCTGTCGCCCTTGCCGCCGCCCCCCGTCTCCTCCGTCCGCACCCCGTCCCTGACCTTCTTCTCCAGGTCCAGGTCGAGCTTCTTGAACTCGCGCACGACCGCGTCGGACATGTCGGCCAGCGCGTCGAGCTGCTGGCCGATGTCCTCGCGCCCGTCCTCCCAGTGGGACTCGAACGCGTCGAGAGCGTGGTTGACGCTGCCGTCGCCGATGTCGTCCTCGTAGGACTTGAACAGCTTCTTGGTGTGGTTCAGACGGGTCTTGAGGTCACGCAGCCGGCCGCCGTACGTCTCCAGCTCGCTCAGTGGGAGTGCGAGGTCGCTCTTGCCGTTGCCCATTTTCTGTCCCCCAGCCGGGCCTCGTAGTCTGACCGGAACGGTACAACGATCGTGCCGGCGGCAACCGTTGAACGGGGTGGACGGACGACATGGCCCGCTACATGGAGACACTCACCGTCGAGCGCGGCGGTTTCCGGATCAACGTGCCCGAGTCGTGGTGGGAGTTCGACGTGCGGCCGGAGTCGCGGGACGACTCGATCCGGCGGATGGTGAACGAACGGGTACGGCAGCGGCCGGAGCTCGCCCAGTACCGCGACACCTACACGGCGTTCCTGCGGAAGGCCGCCGCGGACGCGTGGAAGTCCGGTGCGCTGTACTGCGGTTGCATGGCGGAGAGCTTCGGCGGTGACACCCCGATCACCGGCTCCGTGACGGTGTCCCTCGTCGGTGGCCGCACGCGGGACGGTGCGCCGCTGTCGACGGACCCGGCCACGATGGCGGCCGGCCTCGCGACCCGGGAGGCGAAGAAGGAGGGCGACGCCTGGCGCAAGGTGACGACCGTCGACATCCCGGGCGTGGGCACGGTGGCGCGGACGTACGGCATCGAGGACATCGAGGTACCTGACGACGCGCTGAAGCGCACGATCCGGGCCGTGCTGATGCAGACGTTCATCCCGGTGCCGGGTCAGGAGGGCAAGGTCGCGCTGGTGGCGGGCAGCAGCCAGGTGCTGGACCTGGCGGACTCCTTCTTCGACATCTTCGACGCGATCACGTCGACGTTCCGGTTCTCGTCGAGCTGACGTGCCCTTCTCGACCGGCCCGACCGCGGACTGTCCGCCGGACCCGGCGGCGTACTCGCCGCCGGGTCCGGCGGCGCCCGTCAGAGTGATCGGTCGTCCCGGTCGATCACATCCTCCAGCGCGTGGGCGTACCGCCTGAAACTCTCCTTGGCGCCCTCCCGCGCGGGTGCGTCGGGACGCAGGAGATCCGGCAGGAACGTGACGCGCCACATCCGGAAGACGTCCGACACCACCCGCTCGTCGTCGACGCCCAGCAGCGAACCGGCCATGCGCACGACGGTGACGATGAGTCCCGGTGCCGCTTGCAGACCGGGCCCTCTCACTGTGGCGGTGCCGACCAGAGCATGCATGAGAGTGGTCAACTGGAGGTCGCCGGCCATGTGCAGCATGCGCCGCAGCACGGCGGGGTCGTCGGTGTCGGGTGGATAGGCCTCGATGCATCCCGAGTACAACATCAGGTACTCGGCTGTCACCTCGCGACCCTCGTTCCAGCCTCCCTGCCGCTCGAAGACAGCCATCGTCTCGCCGGTGAAGTCACCGATGTCGCGGACGAGTTCGAGGAGGCTGTCCAACTCGTCCCGCCGCGCGGCCACGAAGGCCTCGAGCGAGACATCGCGCAGAGACCTCGCTCCGGAGGCCGTCACGGCGCCCAGCTCCAGGATTCCCCACAGCGGAGCGAACACGTCGTACCCGAGACCCGTTTCGGAGATGGGGGCGTACTGTTCCGTCATTTAAAGAGACCTCGCATCAATCAGAACAGACCCATGAAGTGTTGTGTGATCGCCTCTTGGGTGGGCAGGACGTTGGTGATTCCATTGTTCAGGATTTCCAGTCCTTCGGGAGTGTTGACGAAGAATTCGGGCTGATTTCCATTCGGGCCTCCCATCTGGCGGACGGAATTGGCAAATTCCTCTGGGACCTGAACGCGCACGACGTGGCCACCGCGGCCGTACGCGGTCGCGGCCCTGGTGAACTCGTCCGTCAGATAGACGCCCGCCTGCGGCGTACCCGCCCGCTGTCCCGCCGCGGAGAGGTCCAGACCGAACCGCGGCCCCTGCCAGTCCATTGAGCCATGGTACAAAACCGTATACGGAGAAAGCCCGAACGGGTCGATCTGCCGGAACGGGTTCGACGTGTACGCATAGGGATTCGGAGCCGGTTCCAGCCCGAGTGGGTCGACGGACGAATAGCGGCCCGTCTCGGGGTCGTAGTAGCGGTGGTAGTTGTAGTGGAGTCCGGTTTCGGGGTCGTGGTACTGACCGGGAAACCGGAGTGGTGTGTAGGCCGTGTTGTCGGCCTGCCATGTGGTGATTCCCCACAGGGTTCGGCGTGAACGCCAGGCGATGTTCCCGGTCTCGTCGAGAAGTTCGGTGGGAGTGCCGACGAGATCGGTGACGATCGCGAAGAAGCGGGAGTCGATCTCCTCCTGGGTGGCCCGATGGGTGAGGCGTTCGGTCTGGGCCACGGGGAACAGGCCGTCGTGGTCCCAGGTGAGCGTCACCGGATGCGGATGGTCAGGGGCGGTCGTCGTCTGCTCGGTGAGGTTGGGGCCGTCCCAGGTGAAGTGGGTTTCCTCCACGACCGTCGTGCCGTCGGCAGCCATGCGCTGCTTGGCTGTACGGCGGCCGAAGGGGTCGTAGCGGTAGCGCCACAGGGTTCCGTCCGGGGTGCTCACCGCGGTGAGGCGGTCCTCGGCGTCCCATTCGTATCGCCAGACGTCAGGCGTGCGTGACAGGCGGGTCTTGCGGCGCACAACGACGCGCCCCTCGTCGTCGTACTCGAAACGAACGGAGCCGGCGCGGGTCAGGCGGCTCCCGGTGTACGCACGGTGACCCTGCGCTTCCTGACCGGCATGCCGTTCCGGCCAGGCTGCCCGGCTCTGGTTGCCCGCCGCGTCGTAGGCGTACGACTCGGCCCAGTTCCGGGCACGGACGTCCGTCACTCGGCCGGCGTCGTCCAGTCCGAGACCGATCTCACCACCGACGGGGTCGTCGATGCCGACGAGGTGGCTGTCCGGACGGAAGGCGTACGAGCGGCGCTGGACGACGTCCTGGGACGCCGTGACGATCTGATCGACCAGCCGCCCCGCCGAGTCCCAGCCCTGGACGAGACCGAGGGAGTCGCCGATCATGCGGGAGATCTCACGACCGGCGGCGTCGTAGGAGAATGCCAGGACGCGGCCGGAGGTGGTCAGCGAGGTCGCGCGGCCCGCCGCGTCGTAGCCGTGGACAGCGCGGGCACCCATGGGCGTCGTCCGCGCGGTGCGCCGACCCGTCGCGTCGTAACCGAACGACAGCGTACGGCCGTTCACCGTCTCGGCGAGCGGCCTTCCCATGGCGTCGCGGTCCCAGACCATCTCGCAGCCCGGGCTCGCGGCCCGAAGGATCCTGCCGCCGGTGTCGTACTCGTACGTGGTGACCGAGCCGTCCACGTTCTTGGAGGACAGCCGGCCCAGAGCGTCGTACGCGTAGGAGACCGACTGCCCCAGCGGATTCGTTCGTGCCACCAGGCGACCCACCGCATCGCGCCCGTACGTCACGCGGCGGCCGTCGAAGTCGGTCTCGGCGACGAGCCGGCCGGCGGGATCGTACTCGTACTCCCACGTCAGGCCCTGTGGGGCGGTGACCTTGGTCAGCCGTAGCGAGGGGTCGTGCTCGAACTCGTACCGCGCTCCGTCGGGCCCGGTCCGTGCGGCCAGCAGGTCGAAATGGGTGTACTCGTAGTCGGAGGAAGCGCCACCCGCATCCGTGTGGCGGATGCAGTTGCCCTCCCCGTCGTAGTCCCACGTCTGTTCCGCACCGTCCGGCCCGAGTTCGCGAGCGAGCCGGCCCTCCACGGTCCACCAGCGGCGGGTCCGCGCTCCCAGAGGATCCGTGATCAGGCTGACCCGGCCGAACGCGTCGTGCCGGGCGGTCTGTCGGTTGCCGAGCGGGTCGGTGATCTCTGCGACCAGGCCGGTGGCGGTGCAGCGCACCAGCGTGGTCGCCCCGAGTGCGTCGGTCACGGACGTCAGCCGGCCGGCGTCGTCATACGTGTACCGGGTCGTGGCGCCTGCCGCGTCGGTGAGGGCGGTGCAGTTGCCGCGCTCGTCGTACTCGCGCCGCCGGCTGGACCCGTCGGCCGACGTGACGATCGTGGGGCGACCCAGACCGTCGTATGTGCAGCTGCTCGTCCGGCCGTCGGGACGGGTGACTCGCAGGGGCCGCCCTGTCGGGTCGTTGGTGAACCGGGTCGTGTGTCCGAGGGCGTCCGTCCGGGACAGGATGTGATGGTGCTGGTCGTACTCGGTACGTGTGATGCCGCCGATGCCGTCGATCTCCGCGACCACCTGGCTGTGGCCGTTGACCACGAATCGGCTTGTCGCACCCTCGGCGGTGGTGAGGGTGGTGACGCGGCAGTCGGGCCATGCGGGGTCGCTGCCGTCGTAGTCGAGGGTGATGGCGATGTGGCCGGCTTCGCCACCCTCGGCGGTACAGCGGTCAAGGGCGTCGTAGGCGTACTCGTAACAACTGTCGTTCGTGTCGGTCCACGAGGTGACGCGCAGTCGCTCGTCGTATGCGAAACGAAGCGCGAGACCAGAGGAGTTGACGACCTCGGTGAGGTTGCCGTCGGTGTAGCCGTACCGCTTGACCGTGACGTCCGAGCCGTCCTCTCCCGCCCCGGCCAGGGCGAGTGCAGTGATACGGCCGTCCTCGGCGGTGAGCTTCAGGTGGTAGCCGCCCGAGTGCCGGATGTCCGTGGGGGCACCGGAATCGTCGTAGTGGAAGTCGGTGGTGTGGCCGTTGCGGTCGGATACGCGTTCCAGCAGGGCCAGTCCGTCGGAGTGTTCCGCGAAGCGGCGGGTGTGCCCGGTGACGGGGTCGGTCACGATGTAGTCGCCGGTCTCCCGCCGGGACAGAGGCCAGCGGGGGCCGACTTCCGGCAAAACCGGCGAACCCGAGACGTCCGGGTGCGGATAGGCGAGTACCAGCCCGTCCTCGGTGACGAACACGACACCCTCGGCGTCGATCTCCAGCCGTTGGTCCACGGTGGAGGACCAGGACGGACCGAACCACCAGCCCGTCGCGTATCCCGACTCCACCCGCCGTTCGAAGGCCAGCGGCAGCAGCCCGGGGAGTTCCACGTCGGTCTGCGGAAGGAACATCTTGCCCGTGGCCATGTCGACCGGGTCGCTGCCGCCTCGTCGGACCACGCTCGTCAGCCGGTTGAAGGCACCCGTCGCGCTGTTCGCGAGCATGCCACGGGCGCTCTTGCCCAGGCCGCGCACCGCCAGGCTCATGCCTTTCAGGCCGCCCCGGAGCCCCTTCATCGCGGCCAGGCCGCCCTTGAGCCCCTTGGCGAGCCCACCGAGCGTGGTCAGCCCCTTCATGCCCGGGATGCAGTCCAGCGCCGCCAGACCCACGTCCCAGAGCGAGGCTTGGCCCTTGGAATACTTATAGAGCGTGTCCGCGAGCACGACGAGTGCGGCGATCAGCACGATCGCACCGAGGATCGGGCCGCCGATGATCATCGCGACGATGCCCAGGACGGCGACGACGACCTTGCACACCGTGACGATGGTGTCCCAGTTGTCCTCGAACCAGTCCCCAACCTCCTCCCACCACGACCGGTTCTGAATGCCGGCGTCCGAGGCCTCGTCGATCTTCGACTTGGCTTCCCGCGCCGCGTCCTCACGCATCCTGCGGGCGTCCTCGGCCATCTTCTTCGCCGCGTCGAGCGCGTCCTGCGCGTTGCTGACGTCGGACTGGGCCTTGGAGTGTGCGGACTTGGCCTGCTGCGCGTCTCTGGTGGCCGCGCGGACCTTCGCTTCGTCCGGCTTCTCGGCGGCGGACTTGCTGCCGGTGGGATCGTCCTTGTACTTGTCCGCCTCCTTGGTGGCGCGGGTGACCCAGGAGTCGGCGGACGACAGCCTCGACTGCGCTGAGGACAGGTCGCTCTGCGCCTCGCGGGCCTTGACCAGGGCCTTGTCGGCCAGCGCCTGGGCCCGCTCCAGCTTCGGCCAGTACGCCGCCAGCGCATCGCCGCACAGGTCGTAGGACTTCTTCAGCTTCTTGAGGTTCTTCGGGACGCCCGAGAACTGATCCTTGAACACGGCGGCGGACTTGCCCGCCCACTCGAGGGCCGCGTCCTCCTCCGCCATCCCCTTGACGATCCGCAGCGCGTCCGCGACGTCGTCGGCGAAGTCGTGCAACTGCCCGGCCAGTGAACGCACCCGTTCCGGGTCGCCCGGCGTCGGATCCCTGTCCAGATCCAGAACGTGCCAGTCCCGCGGCCGGTACCCCGTCATACGCAACCCCCGTCACGTGCACCTCGCCAACAACCGTGTGCGCACGCGAACTTACAAGGCACAGTCGTTCGAGGAAAGGTCGCCCGCCGATCCTCCACCGGACGGCCGGGTGACCCGCCCCCGCAGGGCAGTTGTGTGGGAAATGTGAGGACTCGGGGACCCGGTCAGGTCGGGCTTCGCGGGCAATCCGGAAGGAAACGGCGGCCGACGGCGCACGAGTTCCGCCGGCCCTTCGACGGTGTCAGTCCCAGTCCATAAGATCTCTGTAGGCTCGGCACACCCCCACTCCATCGCCCTCCACACACGACCCAGGACACCCGCCATGGCGCGACGCAGCACTTCAAGCTCGACGGGAAGCTCGACGGGCCCGAGGAACCGGACTCCGCAGCCGGTGCGGGTGCGCAGGCGCACCTTCGGGGACTTCGTGAAGGCGTTCCTCGCCTTCCTCGCCCTGGTGGTGCTGGTCGTCGGGGTGCCGGGGGTGCTGGCCGTGCTCGTGGGGTGGCCGTTGCCGCACGAGTTCGAGCCGATGAAGTGGCTCAAGCACCAGATCACGGTCAGTACGTTCCTGCACATCCTCACCGTCATCGTCTGGCTGGCCTGGGCGCAGTTCACCGCGTGCGTGCTGGTCGAGGTGAAGGCCGCACTGTCCGGCGTCGGGGTGCCGGGGCGGGTGCCGGGGTCGGGCGGGAGCCAGCTGCTGGCACGGCAGTTGGTCGCCGCGCTGCTCCTCGTGAGCGCCACGGCGGCCAGCTTCACACCGGGGCTCTCGCAGCTCGGGCACAGCCTGGAGGACAACCAGCGGGGGACCGTCGCGGCCGCGCAGCAGACGCCGGGACTGTTCGCGCAGCAGCAGGAGCAGGCGGCCAGTACGGCGGCGGCGCTCGCCGAGCAGGCCTCGCAGGCCGCCTCCCACGCGGAGGCCGCCGGAGCCACCGCCGGCTCGGGCGACACCAAGTACTACCGGATCCAGCCTCCCGAAGGGCGCCATCACGACTCCCTGTGGGAGATCGCGCAGCGGCACCTCGGCGACGGACGCCGGTACAAGGAGATCTACGAGCTCAACAAGGACCGTGTGCAGCCGGACGGTTCGCGGTTGTCCGAGGCCAGTCTGATCCGGCCCGGCTGGATCATGGAGATGCCGGGTGACGCGCGCGGCGGTGAACTCGTCGAGATGCCCGACGCTGCGCCCGGCGTCTCGCCGGACGTGCAGCAGCAGATCCACGACTACGCCAAGTCCGGGGACCACGCCGGGGAGGCCGGCGGTGAGGCCCGGGACGGCGGCGCCGGCCAGGTCTCCGTGCCCGGGCAGCGGACCGCCCCCGAGCAGCACCGGAACCAGCCGGAGAGCGGTGGCCGGCAGCACGCCACCGCCTCCCCCTCCTCAGGCGACTCCGGCACTTCCGCCGGTAGTTCCCCGGGTGGTTCCTTCGGTCTGCCCGAGGCTCTCCTCGGCGCCCCCCTCCTCGCCGCCGGTCTGCTCGGCGCGCTCGGGCGGCGGCGCCGGCAGGCGCTGTGGCAGTCGGCGATGGGGGCGGTCGGCGGGCGGCGCGGGATGGAGCCGCCCACGCCGGCCGGGGACGCCCTGGACGTGCAGGACGCGCTGCTGGTGGGCGCCGACCCCGAGGGCGTACGACTGCTCGACCGGTCGCTGCGCGGTCTCGCCGCCTCCCTCGCCGCCGAGTCGCGGCCGCTGCCCACCGTGTACGCGGCCTGGCTGACCAACGGCGACCTGCATCTCCAGCTCGCCCAGCCGTCCGGCAAGCCGCCGGCCCCGTGGCAGCTCGGCCAGGACCAGACGTTCTGGGTGCTGGCCCGCACGGACGGCGAGCGGTACGAGGACGTCGACACCGCCGCTCCCTACCCCGGCCTCGTCAGCCTCGGCACCATGGACGACTCGCGGCTGCTGCTCAACCTGGAGGCCGTGCCCGGCATCGTCTCCCTGAGCGGGCGCGAGGCCGACCGGGCCGCCGTGTTCGCCTCCGTCGCCGCCGAACTCGCCACCAACGGCTGGTCCGACCGCATGACGATCACGCTCGTCGGGTTCGGCGAGGACCTCACCCCGCTCGCGCCCAACCGGCTGCGCCACCTCGACGACATCGAGGCGCTCGTGGAGACCATGGAGGCCGAGACCCGGCAGCGCCGCGGCGCGCTCGGTGCGGCCGGTCACGACTCCGTCCTCACCGGCCGCACCGGCCCCGCCCAGCACACCCGTTGGGCCCCGCACCTGGTGCTGCTCGCCGCCCAGCCGGACGCCGAGGACGCCGTCAAGCTCGCCGAACTCGCCGCCGACGCCTCCCGCCTCGGCATCGGCTACCTCGTCGGCACCGAGACGGGTGATCTGCCCGGCGCCGCCTGGGAGATGGAGATCACCGGCGCCGGCAAGCTGCTCGCCCCGCTGCTCGGGCTCGAACTCGACGCCCAGCTCCTGCCGGTGGCCCAGCAGCGGGCCGTCGTCGAGCTCTTCGTGGAGGCCGACCCCGACCGCGGACCCGACGGGCCGACCAACACCCCGCCGTTCCTCGTCGACATCAGCGAACAGGGGCGGCCCGCGGTGTACGCGCGCCTCGTCGGGCCGTACGAGATCATCGGCCTGGAGACGCCGGACGGCGAGCGCAGCGCGCTGCTGCACGAGGCGCTGGCGCTGCTGCTCCTGCACCGCGAGGGCGTGCACCCGCGGGTGCTGTCCTCCGCGCTGTGGCCGCGCGGGGTCACCGACGACGTGCGGGACGCGCTGGTGGAGCGGCTGCGCGTCTGGCTGGGCACCGACCCCAACGGCGCACCCCGCCTCACCGCCGACACCACCGGGCGGCTCACGCTCGCCAAGTCCGTGGTCTCCGACCTGGACGTCCTGCGCTCGCTGTACTACGAGGCCACCCAGGGCAAGGGCGTCGACAGCCGGGCGGTCCGCGGCCGGCTCCTCACCGACGCGCTGGTGCTGGTGCGCGGGCCGCTGCTCGCCGACCGGGCCGAGGGCCGCTACGGCTGGCTCACCCACGAGATCGTCGACGCCCAACTCCCGCTGCTGGTCGCAGACATCGGGCTCGCGCTGTCCGCCTTCCATCTGGAGAAGGACCGCGCGGAGAAGGCGATCGAGGCGCTGAACGCGGCGGTGCGTACGGCTCCCGCCGACGAGCGGCTGTGGAACGAACTGCTGCGGGCCACCCACGCCACCGGCGACACCGACCGGCTCCGGGCGCTCGCCGCCGACCTCGTCGGCCGCAGCGGGGCCCGCGGTCTCCCGCCGCGCACCGAGGCACTGCTCGACGAGCTGCTGCCGACGTGGCGGGGCGGCGTCGCCGCGGTCGGATGATCGGCCTCCTGGTGATCGCCGCCGCGCTGTGGGGCGCGGCGGCGGGGTCGCTGCTGCCGAGAGCCGCCCACCGCTTCTCCGTCCCGCCGGGGGAGAACTGGCGCGACACGTGCCCGGCCGGACACCCCATCGGGGGCTGGATCGGATGGGCCCGCTGCCGGGAGTGCGCGGGGGCGGTCGTGGCGCCGAAGGACGACGGGGCCGCCACGGAGGCTCCGGCCAGGCGCGCCTACGGGCCCCGTACCCCCCTCGTCGCCCTGGTCACCGCCCTCCTCTGCGCCGCTCTCGCCGCCGCCACCGGGACCCGGCCGGAGATCGCGGTCTGGCTGCTGCTCGCGCCGGTCTGGGTGCTGCTGGCGCTCGTCGACTTCCGGGTGCGGCGGCTGCCGGACGTGCTGACCCTGCCGCTCGCGGCCGCCGCGCTCGCGCTGCTCGGGGTGTGCGCGCTGGTGCCGGAGCACGCCGGGGACTGGCCGACCGCGCTGTGGGGCGCCCTCGCGCTCGGCGGCGGCTTCGCCGTCCTCTTCCTCGTCAACCCGGCAGGCATGGGCTTCGGCGACGTGAAACTCGCCCTCGGTCTCGGCGCGGTGCTCGGCTGGTACGGCTGGCCGACGGTGATGCTCGGCGCCTTCGCCGCGTTCCTGTTGGGGGCGCTGTACGCCGCCGCGCTGGTAATGACGCGCCGGGCGGGACGCAGGACGGCCATCGCGTTCGGGCCGTTCCTGATCGCCGGGGCGTACGGGGGACTGCTGATCGGGGCGTACGCCGGCTGACGCGCGCCGGGCCACGCGCCCCGGCAGGCTGACGTCGGCTCTGGGAACCCGCTGGCGTAGGCTGGTTCGGTCTGTCCACAACCCTTACGAAAGGGACGCCCCGGTGACCGAGAAGGCCGATCTTCAGTCCGTCCTCGACCGTGCCGCGGCCGGCGGACGGATCACCCCCGAAGAGGCACTCGTCCTCTACCGCGACGCCCCGCTGCACGCGCTCGGGTCGGCCGCCGACGCCGTACGCCGCCGGAGGTACGCGGGCACCGAGCACATCGCCACGTACATCATCGAGCGCAACATCAACTACACGAACGTGTGCGTCACGGCGTGCAAGTTCTGCGCCTTCTACGCGGCCCCCAAGGACACCGCCAAGGGCTGGACCCGCGACCTGGACGACATCCTGCGCCGGTGCGCGGAGACCGTCGAACTCGGCGGGACGCAGATCATGTTCCAGGGCGGCCACCACCCGGACTTCGGCGTCGAGTACTACGAGCAGCACTTCGCGGCCATCAAGAAGGAGTTCCCGCAGCTCGTCATCCACAGCCTGGGGGCGAGCGAGGTCGAGCACATGGCCCGGATCTCGAAGGTGTCGGTCGAGGAGGCCATCACCCGCATCCACGCGGCCGGCCTCGACTCCTTCGCCGGCGCCGGCGCGGAGCTCCTGCCCGAGCGGCCCCGCAAGGCCATCGCCCCGCTGAAGGAGAGCGGCGAGCGCTGGCTGGAGATCATGGAGACCGCGCACCGGCTGGGCGTCGAGTCGACCTCCACCATGCTGATGGGCACCGGCGAGACCAACGCCGAGCGCATCGAGCACCTGCGGATGATCCGCGACGTACAGGACCGGACCGGCGGCTTCCGCGCCTTCATCCCGTACACCTACCAGCCGGAGAACAACCACCTGAAGGGCCGTACGCAGGCCACGCTCTTCGAGTACCTGCGCATGATCGCCATCGCCCGGCTGTTCATGGACAACGTCGCCCACATCCAGGGCTCGTGGCTGACCACGGGCAAGGAGGTCGGCCAGCTGTCGCTGCACTACGGCGCCGACGACCTCGGCTCGATCATGCTGGAGGAGAACGTCGTCTCCTCGGCCGGCGCCAAGCACCGCTCCAACCGGATGGAGATCATCGACCTCATCCGCAAGGCGGGGCGGGTCCCGGCGCAGCGGACCACGACGTACGAGCACATCGTCGTGCACGAGGACCCGGCGAACGACCCCGTCGACGAGCGGGTGATGTCCCACATCTCGTCCACGGCGATCGCGGGCGGCACCGCCCACCCGGAACTGAAGCTGCTCGCCTCCAACTGACCGGCCGATGCTGACGATCCACGCCGCCGGTCTCCTCGTCACCGGGGACCGGCGGCCCCCCGTGCCCGGGGGCGCGGTGCTGGTCGACGGGCGGCGGATCGCCGCTCTCGGCCCCTACGGCGAACTGGTGGCCGCCCATCCGACGGCCCGGGTGCGGCGCTGGCCGGGGCTGCTCACCCCGGGCCTGGTGAACCCCTACGGTCCGGAACTCCTGGAGCACGCCTACCACCCCGATCCGCGCGAGGCCGGCGAGCTCGGCACCGCCCCGCTGGTCACCGCGGACGCGCTCGCGGCGCTCGCCCTGACCGACGCCCGGCGGGGGGCGAGCGCGCGGCGCGGGGTGCAGCGGATGCTGGCGCACGGGACCGTCGCGGTCACGGGCGACCTGCGGACGCCCGCGGTGCGGGACGCGCTGCACCGGGCGGGGCTGGGCACCGGGCCGCGACCAGGGGTGCCCGCCGGTCCGCCGGCACTCGATCCGCTGGCCGGCGGACGGAGTCTGGCGGAGGCGATCCTGCGACCGCTGCCGCCCGTGGGCGTGTCCGGCGGCACCGTCGAGGGAACGGCTCAACGGACCGATCGGGCGGCCGAAGCCGCTGTCGAGGCGACCTTCGCCGTGTTCGACGTCCCGGATGAGGCGGCCCTCGGCGAACGGGGAGCCGCGACCTGCGTGGCCACGGTCGTGGCGGGCCGGCTGCTGCACAGGCGCCGCTGACGCCCGCCCTCCGGGGCGCCTTCGCCGGGACGGCTCCGCCGGGGCACCTCCCGCCGGGACGGCTCACGTCATCCCGCGAACGCCTTCGCGAACGCCCCCGAACTCTGCTTCACCCCGCTGCAGTTGGTGGCCGCGTCGTCGTTCCCCGAGTCGCCCGCCTCGCACTGCTGGTCGCGGAAGCTGGACCACATCGACACCCAGGCGATGTCCTGTTCCTCGGCGAAGGCGCGGACCTGGGCCGCGTCCGCGAGCGAGAAGGTCTCGCCGGCGACGTCGTTGACGCCGATCATCGAGGTGAGGGCCATGCCCCGCCAGGCGTTGGCGTCGGAGAGGCCGAAGACCTTCTTCAGCTGGGTGTGCGCGGCCTTGGCCGAGGTGATCGCGTAGTCGCCCATGTCACCGTCGTAGGTCTCGCCGTAGTTCATCGTCATGATGTTGACGGTGGAGACCTGGACGCCCTTGTCGTTGGCGGACTCCAGCAGCGCCAGGCTGTCCGCGTCGAGACCGGAGGGCATGACGGGAAGCGTGTACGACACCTCCAGGCCGGTGCGCTCCCGCTGCAGCAGGGCGATCGCCTCGGAGCGCAGGGCGACCGAGGCGGAGTCGGCCAGGGTGCCGCCCTCCACGTCGAAGTCGGCCTGCGTCGAGCCGGCCGCGTCCAGGGCCTCGCCGTACGCCTTCGCCAGCGCCGACGCGGTGTCGCAGCTCTCCGCCAGCTCCTTGCCGGACGCGCCGCCGAAGGACACGCGCACGGTGGCGTCCGACTTCCTGAGCGCCGCGATCCTCGCCTTGACGGCCGCGTCGCCGATCGCGTCGACGCCGTTCCACCGGGGGGTGCAGTCGTTTCCGTCGGCGATCACGAAAGCCAGGTTGTACGCGCCCGGGGAGGCCGTGGAGTCGGTGCCGGACGCGTCGGTGGCACTGACGTAGGGGGCGTACGACGTCGACGGCGACGCGCTCCCCGAAGGCGACGCGTCGCTCGGCGCGGGCGCCGAGGGGGCCGCGTCCGAGGTGGCGCCGGAACCCGCCGAGCATCCCGCGGTGGCCAGGGCAAACAAGCAGGTGAGCCCGGCTGCCGACTTCAGGAGACTCCGCATTCTGCATGCACCAGCTCTCGTGATCTCTGTCTCAGGACGGAAACAAAGTGTGTTTCCGAAGTGGAAATGTCTCACACACGGCCGCGCCTCGCGCGGACAGATGGCGTACAGCGACTCCACAGATCCGGCCTGGCGAATCGGACTGTTCGGACGCGGAACCGGGGCATTCGGTTCCTTTCGCCTCGCGGCCCTCGGCGCAGCCGTTCCCGGAATCTCTCAGGGAAGAGACAGGTTAGGGGATTTCTCATGGCCGTCTCACAACAACTCCCGAGTTTCCGACACATAAACGCTCCCTAATATCCGGGGAATGCATTCCGAGCCTGCCACCGAAAACCGCGCCGCTGCCGCACCCGCCGCCGCTGTGCGCGGTCGCCGTCGCAAACCTGGCAACGCGTCCGCCGACGGCCCCGTGTTCGTTGACAACTCCGGACGCCGCTCCAAGGTGCTGCGCCGGGTCGGCATCCTCCTCGGCGTCGTCTGCGTCGGGTACGCCGTCGTGCTGGGCATGGCCTTCATGGGCATCGGCACGTCGGTCAACCCGTCCTCACTGGTGCCCTTCGGCGGCCAGAACGCCGGCCCGTCCGGCCGGAACGCGCCGGGCGGCTACCAGCCGCAGGGCGGACCGGGCACCCGACTCGGCCGGCCCGGCGCCACCGCGTCGCCGTCGTCCACGGGCACCCCCGCCCCCTCCTCGTCCGCGTCCGCCGCCGCGGCCGCCAACTGACGGGAAGGCAAGCGACCTCCATGACCACGACGACCCCACCACGCCGCCGCCGGCGTGCCCCCACGAGGATCGAACGGGCGGCGGGCAGGGCCGCGGCGCTGCAGAAACCCCGCGTCATCCTCGCGCTGCTGCTCCTGCTGGGACTGACCAGCGTCATGCTGCTCGACGGCTATCTGCGCGCCGAGGTCGGCGGCGACGAGCGCATGCGCGACGGGGCCGGCTCCAGCAAGGTCCCCGACAAGATCCTCAACGGCGGCCCCATCCTGACCTTCCGGGGCGGCCGGGCCACGACGATCTCCGTCCCCAGCCGGACGATCGCGCTCACCTTCGACGACGGCCCGAACCCGACGTACACGCCCGAGGTCCTCGACATCCTCGCGGAGAACGACGTCCCCGCCACGTTCTTCCTGGTCGGGTCGATGGTCTCGCGCTACCCGGGCATCGTGAAGGACATGGTCGAGCAGGGCAACGAGGTGGGCGTCCACACCTTCACCCACGTCGACCTGTCGTACCAGAGCACCGCCCGCGTCCGGCGCGAGATGGAGCAGACGCAGCTCGCGCTGGCGGGCGCGGCCGGCATCACCACCACGTTGTTCCGCGCGCCGTACTCCTCGGAGACCGACGCCATCGACAACTACAGCTGGCCGGTCTACAAGAGGCTCGGCGAGGACGGCTACACCAGCGTCTTCGTCGACACCGACAGCGACGACTGGAAGAAGCCGGGCGTCTCGAAGATCGTCAACTGGGCCACGCCCAAGGGGACCGACGGCGCGGCGGTCCTGATGCACGACGCGGGCGGCGACCGTGAGCAGACGATCGCGGCGCTGCCCGAGTACATCAGGAAGATGAAGGCGAAGGGCTACACCTTCACCACCGTCAGCGGAGTCATCGAGGCGCAGAACGCGAGCAACGCCCGGGCGGCGGCCGGGGCGGCGGGGGCCCCCGGCACGCAGCCGAGCGGCGCTCCCAACGGCAGTACGGGAAGCGCGGGTTCGGGGTCCGGGAACTCGGGCGTCGGGGGTACGGCGGGGCAGTCTGCCGCGTCCCGGCTCCAGGCCGCGCACCGCGAGGCCACCGGTGCGACCCTCTACGAGGGCAAGGCGCTCGTCGCGGCCGTCGCGGTCGCCGAGTGGACGGTGCCGACGCTGTCGGTCGGACTGGTCGTCGTGGGTGTCGCCGTCATGGGCCGGTTCGGCATGATGCTGATCCTCGCCCGCCGCCACCACCGGCAGCGCAACAGACGCCGCTTCGGCTGGGGAGAGACGGTCACCCGCCCGGTCAGCGTGATCGTCCCGGCGTACAACGAGAAGGAGTGCATCGCCAACACGCTCAGGTCGCTGGCGCAGAGCACCCACCCGATCGAGATCATCGTCGTCGACGACGGCTCGACGGACGGCACCTCCGAGATCGCGCGCGACGCGGCCGACTCGCTCGGCATGACCAACGTCCGGGTCGTCCGCCAGGAGAACGCGGGCAAGCCGGCCGCCCTCAACAACGGCGTCCGCAGCGCCAGTCACGACATCGTCGTGATGATGGACGGCGACACCGTCTTCGAGCCGGACGCCGTGCACCAGCTCGTGCAGCCCTTCGCCGACCCGGAGGTCGGCGCGGTCGCGGGCAACGCCAAGGTCGGCAACCGCGACACGGTCATCGGCGCCTGGCAGCACATCGAGTACGTGATGGGCTTCAACCTCGACCGCCGCATGTACGACCTGCTGCGCTGCATGCCCACCATCCCGGGTGCGATCGGCGCGTTCCGCCGGGACGCGGTCCTCCAGGTCGGCGGCATGAGCGAGGACACCCTCGCCGAGGACACCGACATCACCATCGCCATGCACCGGGCGGGCTGGCGGGTCGTCTACCAGGAGCACGCCAAGGCGTGGACGGAGGCGCCGGGTTCCCTGAAGCAACTCTGGTCCCAGCGCTACCGCTGGTCCTACGGCACCATGCAGGCGCTGTGGAAGCACCGCAAGTCCCTTACGGACAAGGGGCCTTCGGGCCGCTTCGGCCGGGTCGGCATGCCACTGGTCGTGATCTTCCAGATCGTCACGCCGGTCTTCGCCCCGCTCATCGACGTGTTCACCGCCTACTCGATGATCTTCGTCGACTTCCAGGCGGCGCTGTACGCGTGGCTGGCGGTCCTGGGCGTCCAGCTCTTCTGCGCGGCGTACGCCTTCCGCCTCGACCGCGAGAAGTACCGCTATCTGCTGATGATGCCGCTGCAGCAACTGGCCTACCGCCAGATGATGTACCTCGTCCTCATCCACTCCTGCGTCACCGCGCTCACCGGCGGCCGGCTGCGCTGGCAGAAGCTGAAGCGGACCGGCGAGGTCGGCACCCCGGCGGGGGCGGGCCGATGAGCTGGGGCCAGGAACAGCGGGGACACCCGCAGGGGTACGGCCACGGTCCGGGGTACGGGGAGGGGCAGGGGTACGGGGAGCAACTCCCGTACGGCCATGAGGGGTACGGCCGGCAGGCGCCGCTCCCGCAGCAACAGCAACAGCAACAGCAACAGCAACCGTATCCGCACGCCTACACCGAGCAGCCGTACCCCGAGCAGCCGTACGCACCGCAGCCGTACGCACAGCCGTCGTACGCACCGCAGCCGTACCCCCAGTCTCACGAGAACCACGCGAGCCACGAGGGCCATGGGCAGGGGGTGCCGCCGGCGGCCGTCTCGACGGTGCCGCCGCCGGTGGTGGAGCGCGCACCGGAGCCCGCCGCCGCTGCCGCACCGGAGTCCGCCGCGGTCGCCGCCGGCCGGGACCGCTACTTCGACACCCTCCGCGCTGTCGCGCTCGTCCGGGTCGTCGCCTATCACACCTTCGGCTGGGCCTGGGCCGGCCTGGTCTTCCCGTCCATGGGGATCATGTTCGGGCTGGCGGGCACCCTGATGGCCAAGTCCCTTCAGCGGCCCGCGATCGAGGTGGTCAGGAGCCGCTTCCGCCGTCTCCTGCCGCCCTTCTGGTTCTGGGGCGTCTTCGTGGTCCTCGCGATGCTGATCCACGACTGGATGCCGGGCCCGCAGCTCCTCTACTGGGTCGTGCCGCTGGGCGATCCGCCGGGCAGCGCCTGGGGCGAGCAGGCGTGGGAGATCCTCTGGTACCTGCGGACGTATCTCTGGTTCGTCCTGCTCTGCCCCCTCCTGCTGCGCGTGTTCCGGCTCGCCCCCGTCCCGGTGCTGCTGTCGTCCCTGGCGCCGATCCTGGTCCTCACCTTCGTCTGGTCCGGGCCCGACAACCGGCTCGGCAGCGCCCTGTGGGACCTGTCGACGTACCTCTTCTGCTGGATCCTCGGCTTCGCGCACCGCGACGGGGTCCTGCAGCGGATGAAGCCGGCCGCGGTCGTCCTCCTCTCCCTGGCGGCGCTCGGCTACGGCGGCTGGTACGCCCTCGCCCACCGCGCCGGGTTCGGCACCTACGACCTCGACGAGATCCCGCTCGCCCAGGCGTTCTGGTCGGCCGGTTTCGTCATGCTCCTGATGTGGGCCAAGGCGCGCTTCCGCATCGACTTCGCCGGCCTCACCCGGTTCCGGCGGCTCGACCGGATCGTGACCGTCTTCAACGCGCGCGCGGTCACGATCTACCTCTGGCACGAGATCGCGCTGATCCTGGCCGTGCCGCTGATCGACCAGTTCTGGAAGGTGCCCGCGTTCGAGACCTACCTGCCGCTGGAGAGCCAGTGGTTCATGTTCGGCGTCGGCTGGGTCCTCATCGCGCTGTTCGTCCTGCTGTGCGGGTGGGTGGAGGACGTGGCGGCGAGGAAGAAGCCGCGACTGCTCCCCTGAGCGGGCGCGGAGGGCCGTAACTGCAACAATGGGCGGGTGACCCGCGCCTCCCTGAACAAGCAGCCGCACGAAGTCGCCTCGATGTTCGACGACGTGGCGGAACGGTACGACCTGACCAACGACGTGCTGTCGCTCGGCCAGGACCGCGTGTGGCGCAAGGAGGTCGCCCGGGCCGTCGACGCCCGGCCCGCGCAGAAGGTCCTGGACCTGGCCGCCGGTACGGCCACGTCCTCGCTGCCCTTCGTCCGCAGCGGTGCCTACGTCGTCCCCTGCGACTTCTCCCTCGGGATGCTCCGGGTCGGCAAGCAGCGCCACTCCTGGCTGCCGTTCACCGCGGGCGACGCGACCCGGCTGCCGTTCCGGGACGACACCTTCGACGCCGTCACGATCTCCTTCGGGCTGCGCAACGTGCAGGACACCGACGCGGCGCTGCGCGAGATGTACCGGGTGACCCGGCCCGGCGGGCGGGTGGTCATCTGCGAGTTCTCGCACCCCACCTGGGCGCCGCTGCGCACCGCGTACACCGAGTACCTGATGCGCGCGCTGCCGCCGGTGGCCCGCGCGGTGTCCTCGAACCCCGACGCGTACGTCTACCTCGCCGAGTCCATCCGCGCCTGGCCGAACCAGCCGGCCCTCGCCGAGCGGCTGCGCGAGGCGGGCTGGTCCAAGGTGGCCTGGCGCAACCTCACCGGCGGCATCGTGGCCCTGCACCGCGGCTTCAAGGACAGCTGAGCCACCGGCAGCCTCCGGGGCCCGGCAGGCACCGCAGGAGCCGACCGGCTGCTTTCAGCAGGAGCCGAATCCGGTCACGACGTACGCGTCGCCGCCCGGTTCGTCGAGTTCCCGTCGCATCCCGCCGCCGGGCGTCCTCGGCAGCCGCGGCTCCCGCACCCCCGCGCCTCCGCCGCCCTCCGCCTCCCCGAGGTCGAACCACACGGTGACGATGGCCCCGCGCGGCACCTCGACGCCGGGCGGCGGGTACTGCCGTACGACGTGGTCGACCACCGTCCGGTGGAAGTCCGGCCGGTCGGGCGCGGCGAGAAACACCCCGCGCGCGTCGGCCGTCCGGCGCGCGTCCATGGCCATCAGGCCGACCAGACGCGGTACGCGCACTTCGGGTGTCTTGGGCGGTATGTGCACAGATGTCACCCCCAGCGGTACCGGCAGCGTAACTCCGGCCCGGCGCCGCCCGGAAGTGTCAGGTGTCTTTCTGTGACACTCGGTTACTCCGTGTCACCGTCGCTGAAGTCGAGCCGGTAGCAGTGCGCCTCCAGCTCCGGTCCCGGCGTCGTGAAGACCTCGGCCAGCCGCATGCCGAGCCGCTGGGTCACCGCGATCGAGCGGGTGTTGCCGGCCAGGACCATCGCCACCACTGCCGGCACGCCCGCCGCCCGCACCCGCTCCACCGTCATCCGCGCGGCCGCCGTGACGTATCCCCTGCCCCAGTGCTCCCGGCCGAGCCGCCAGCCGATCTCGATCTCCCCCTTCGGCCCCCAGTCCCGCGGCCAGGGCTGGGCGCCGGTGAAGCCGATGACCTGCCCGGAGCCGTCGAGCACGGTCCACAGGCAGAAGCCGTGCACCGCGTCGTGCCGGCGCTGGCGGGCGGTGAGCTCCTCGTAGACGGACAGTTCCGCGGACCTGCCGCCGTGGAACTCCATGACGTCCGGGTCGTCGAACACCCGGTGCCAGGCGACGGCGTCCTCGTCGGTGGGGACACGGAGCCGTACGTCAGGCAGAGCTCGTTTCACGGGGGCAGCCCTTCAGCCGGGTGATCGGTACCGCTGAATAGACTGCCCATGTCCAGTGCCGGTCGGCACGCAGATTCAGAACTTGGGGAGATCCCGCCGTGACCGAGCCCCTCTCCGAAAACACCGCCGATGTCATCGTCGTCGGCGCGGGGCCAGCCGGCTCCACGACCGCCTACCACCTGGCCAAGTCCGGACTCGACGTCCTGCTGCTGGAGAAGACCGTGTTCCCGCGCGAGAAGGTCTGCGGCGACGGCCTCACCCCGCGCGCGGTCAAGCAGCTCGTGGCCATGGGGATCGACGTCTCCGAGGAGGCCGGCTGGCTGCGCAACAAGGGCCTGCGCATCATCGGCGGCGGCTCACGGCTCCAGCTGGACTGGCCGGATCTCGCCTCCTTCCCCGACTACGGCCTCGTCCGCAAGCGCGACGACTTCGACGAGCAGCTCGCCCGCCAGGCCCAGAAGGCCGGCGCCCGTCTCTACGAGCGCTGCAACGTCGGCGCCCCGATCGTCGACGACCGCACCGGCCGCATCACCGGCGTGCACGCCAAACTCGGTGAGGACAAGCGCGAGGTCACCTTCCACGCGCCGCTCGTGGTGGCCGCCGACGGCAACTCCACCCGGCTGTCCCTGGCGATGGGCCTGCACCGCCGCGAGGACCGCCCGATGGGCGTCGCCGTCCGCACCTACTTCACCTCCCCGCGCCACGAGGACGACTACCTGGAGTCCTGGCTGGAGCTGTGGGACCGCCGGGGCGCCGAGGACCGGCTCCTGCCCGGCTACGGCTGGATCTTCGGCATGGGCGACGGCACCTCCAACGTCGGGCTGGGCGTGCTGAACACCTCCGACTCCTTCAAGGAGCTCGACTGGCGCGAGGTCCTGAAGGCCTGGTGCGCGTCGATGCCGGAGGACTGGGGATACACCCCGGACAACATGACGGGCCCGATCCGCGGCGCCGCCCTCCCCATGGCCTTCAACCGGCAGCCCCACTACACCAGGGGCCTGCTGCTGGTCGGCGACGCCGGCGGCCTGGTGAACCCCTTCAACGGCGAGGGCATCGCCTACGCCATGGAGTCCGGCCAGATCGCCGCCGACGTCATCGTCCAGGCCCACGCCCGCTCCACGCCGGCCCAGCGCGAGACGGCCCTGCACCACTACCCGCGCGTCCTGAAGGACACCTACGGCGGCTACTACACGCTGGGCCGTGCCTTCGTGAAGCTGATCGGCAACCCCAAGGTCATGAAGATCGCGGCCCAGCGCGGCCTGACCCACCCGGTGCTGATGAAGTTCACGCTGAAGATGCTGGCGAACCTCACGGACCCCACGGGCGGCGACGCGATGGACCGCATCATCAACGGCCTGAGCAAGGTGGCCCCGAAGGCGTGACGGACGGCGGGACGGCGGGACGGGGGGGGCTACCTCATGAGTTCGGCCTCGTGGGCGGCCCGGCGGGCGAGCACCTCGTCGCGCCGGTCCGCCATCTGCCGCAGGGCCCGCGCGCGCTCGCGCCGGGAGAGCCGGTCCAGGTAGACCCGGCCGTTCACATGGTCGGTCTCGTGGGCGAGGCAGCGGGCGAAGTACCCGGTGCCCTCGATCACGAGCGGCTCGCCGTCCCTGTCGAGCCCGCGCACCACGGCACGGTCGGGACGCGGTACGTCCATGACGGCGCCCGGCACCGACAGGCAGCCCTCGCCCTCGTCGAGCAGCCGCCGACCGGCCGGATCGAGCGGTTCCAGCACCGGGTTGACGATGTGTCCGACATGTCGGACACCGTCGTCGTCCGGACAGTCGTAGACGAACAGGCTCAGCGCGACGCCGACCTGATTCGCCGCCAGTCCGGCACCCTCGGCGACGTACATTGTCAGGAACATGTCGTCGATGAGGGCGGCGAGCCCGGGCCCGAACTCGGTGACGTCCCGGCACGGCTTGTGCAGGACGTCCTCACCCGTTTCGGTGATACGGCGGACGGATCCGCGCCGGGCCTCGGGCGCGAGAGGGAAGTAGGAAGCGACCGGCTTCCCCTGGACGAAGACGCGTGGCATCGCGGGCTCTCCTCATCTCGTGGACCGGTCCTTGGGCGGACCGGCTCCGAGGGCAGAGCCTTCCAGGCGGGTGGCGCTCCCGCAGCAGGGTGTACCGAAGGGCCGCTGCCCCCGAGCGGCTGCGGCCCTTCGCGTGGTGTGCCCGGGTCTCAGAGCACCCGGACGGCTCCGGTCGGCGGGTCGTAGGAGAGCGGCTTCTCGACGACGCCGGTGGAGGGGTTCTGCGCGCCGACGAACATACCGTCACCGACGTACACCGCCACGTGGTACGCGCTGCCCGCGCTGCCCCAGTAGAGGATGTCGCCCGCCTGGAGGTTGCTCAACGACACCTGGGTGCCGGCGGTCGACTGGTCCTGGGAGACCCGCGGCAGGTTGACGCCGACCTGCTTGAAGGCGGCCTGGACCAGGCCGGAGCAGTCCCAGGAGTTGGGACCGGTGCCGCCGGAGACGTAGGCGTCACCGATCTGCGCCTTGACGAAGGCGATGACGGCCGCGGCCGAACCGGTGGCCGTGGACGTGGACGTGGACGTGCTGGTGGACGTGCTCGTGGAGGCGGCGGTGGTCGCCGGGGCGGCCAGCGTCGCCCGCTCGGCGGTGCGCGAGGCGCGCTCGGCGGCGGCCCGGCGAGCGGCCTGCTCGGCCTTCTTCCTGACCTCGGCCTTGTGCTTGGCCTCCGCGAGGTCCGACTTGGCCTGCTTCGCGGCCTTCGCGGCGGCCGCGTCACGCTCGGCCTGCAACTGGTAGTTGGCGGCGGCCTGCTGCGTGGCGTCCGCGGACTGGGCGACCTGAGCGGCCAGGTCGGCCGTCAGCGTGGGCAGTTCGAGCGTCTGCGTGACCGGCTCGGCGGCGCTCGCCGAACCGGCCGCCCCGGCCACGGCCAGGGTGCTGAGAACGCCACCGGCGACTCCGGCCCGCATCGCGATTTTCGACGCGCTGCGGCGGGGTTTCCGGTGGCTGCGTATGAGAGCGGTGTGGGACATGGGTACAAGCGGTATCAGGGGCTCCTCCATACCTTCAAGAAACGTGTGGTGCGCCACAGTTGTTCAACGCGCCCCCCGAATACCTGGTGTCTCGCCCTTTATTGACGCCGTAACGGGCATTACGGACGCAGGTGATCATGCCTGTGATCATGGACTTTCATCATTAAGTCCTAATTGCCCTCCGCCTACCACTGGTTGGGATGAGTGGCCAAGCCTCGTTCTCAGACGGCTCTCATGGGTGTGGCGGAGGTCACGCAACGATTACGGCGGCGGCAGCGTCCCGCGCCCGAAGCCCGTCGGGTGTCCCTCGTGAACGCGTGCACGTGTCCGCATCCGTCCACATCCACCCACCTCGCTCCCTCTGACGTGTGAACGCGAGCCTCTAGCAGTGCCTCCCGTCCAGCACCAATTTGCATGCAAGAGAACTCTCTTGATATTGAGACGACCCTTCTCACCTGCACCTACGAGTGAAAATGTCACCTCTGGTGATCACTCGGACGCTTCTCGTACGAAGATCACCGCTCATCCGACTTCATGATCCTTCGTCAGGTGGTGGAGATCACAAAGCTTGTGCAATACCCCGTGTCGCAGATCACAGAGCGTCGGGCATAGGATGCGAGGCAGTTGGGCTTGTGACCTGCTTCACATGTTCGCGATCTTCGCCGGGACGGGCGGGGCCAGCGGCACCGGTGACAGGGGGACGCGGGTCCGGCCATCGCCAGCAGTCAGTGCCGACTGAGAGGAGCGAGGAGCGGTGAACGCGTATGCGCCCATCCTCGTACTGGGAGCCCTCGGGGCAGGCTTTGCGATCTTCTCCGTGGTCATGGCCACGCTGATCGGTCCGAAGCGCTACAACCGGGCCAAGCTCGAGGCCTACGAGTGCGGGATCGAGCCGACCCCCACGCCGGCCGGCGGCGGGCGCTTCCCCATCAAGTACTACCTGACGGCGATGCTCTTCATCGTCTTCGACATCGAGATCGTCTTCCTCTACCCCTGGGCCGTCACCTTCGACGCCCTGGGTGTTTTCGGGCTCGTGGAGATGCTGCTCTTCGTGCTCACCGTCTTCGTCGCGTACGCGTACGTATGGCGGCGCGGCGGCCTGGAATGGGACTGAGGGGCCTTAGGACATGGGACTCGAAGAAAAGCTGCCGAGCGGATTCCTGCTGACCACCGTCGAGCAGGCCGCGGGCTGGGTGCGCAAGGCGTCCGTCTTCCCCGCCACATTCGGCCTCGCCTGCTGTGCCATCGAGATGATGACCACCGGCGCCGGCCGTTACGACCTGGCGCGCTTCGGCATGGAGGTCTTCCGCGGTTCGCCGCGGCAGGCGGACCTCATGATCGTGGCCGGCCGGGTCAGCCAGAAGATGGCGCCGGTGCTGCGGCAGGTCTACGACCAGATGCCGAACCCCAAGTGGGTGATCTCCATGGGGGTCTGCGCCTCCTCGGGCGGCATGTTCAACAACTACGCGATCGTCCAGGGCGTCGACCACATCGTGCCGGTCGACATCTACCTGCCCGGCTGCCCGCCACGGCCCGAGATGCTGATGGACGCGATCCTCAAGCTCCACCAGAAGATCCAGTCCTCCAAGCTCGGCGTGAACGCCGAGGAAGCCGCCCGCGAGGCGGAGGAGGCGGCGCTCAAGGCCCTGCCGACGATCGAGATGAAGGGGCTGCTGCGGTGAGCGACGCGAACGGCACCAACGGAGCGTCGAACGGGGTGAACCCCGAAAAGGACCTCGGCGCCTCCAACCTCCCCGGCCAGCGCGGCGACGCCGGCGAGGAGATCCGCGTCCAGCGCGGCATGTTCGGCGCCAACAACGGCGGCGACACCTCCGGTTACGGCGGCCTGGTCCGCTCGGTCCGCCTCCCGGGACCGGCGAGCCGCCCCTACGGCGGCTGGTTCGACGAGGTCGCCGACGAACTGGAGGGCGCGCTGGAGGAGCAGGGCCTGCTGCCCGACAACGCGATCGAGAAGACGGTCGTCGACCGCGACGAGCTCACCTTCCACGTCGAGCGTGAGCACCTGGTCCGGGTCGCCCAGACCCTGCGAGACGACCCGGCGCTGCGCTTCGAGCTGTGCACCGGCGTCAGCGGGGTCCACTACCCGCAGGACAAGGGCCGCGAGCTGCACGCCGTCTACCACCTGCGGTCGATCACCCACAACCGGCTGATCCGGCTGGAGGTGAGCGCCCCCGACGCCGACCCGCGCATCCCGTCCCTGGTCCCGGTCTACCCGACCAACGACTGGCACGAGCGCGAGACCTACGACTTCTTCGGCATCGTCTTCGAAGGCCACCCGGCGCTGACGCGGATCATGATGCCGGACGACTGGCAGGGCCACGCGCAGCGCAAGGACTACCCCCTCGGCGGCATCCCCGTCGAGTACAAGGGCGCCCAGATCCCGGCTCCGGACCAGCGGAGGTCGTACTCGTGAGCACGCAGTCAGCATCCGCACGTGAGACCACCGAGGGCACCGTCTACACGGTCACCGGTGGCGACTGGGACGAGGTCGTCCAGTCCGCGGCCCGCGCCGACGACGAGCGCATCGTGGTCAACATGGGCCCCCAGCACCCCTCCACCCACGGTGTGCTCCGGCTGATCCTGGAGATCGAGGGCGAGACCGTCACCGAGGCCCGCTGCGGCATCGGCTACCTGCACACCGGCATCGAGAAGAACCTCGAGTACCGCACGTGGACGCAGGGCACCACGTTCGTGACGCGCATGGACTACCTGACGTCCTTCTTCAACGAGACCGCCTACTGTCTCGCCGTCGAGAAGCTCCTCGGCATCGAGGACCAGATCACCGACCGGGCCGAGATCATCCGGGTGCTCCTGATGGAGCTGAACCGGATGTCCTCCCACCTGGTGTGCATCGCCACCGGCGGCATGGAGCTGGGCGCCACCACGATCATGATCTACGGATTCCGTGATCGTGAAATGATTCTCGACATCTACGAGCTCATCACGGGCCTCCGGATGAACCACGCGTACATCCGCCCCGGCGGACTCGCGCAGGACCTGCCGCCCGGCGCGGTGGACCACATCCGCGAGTTCGTGAAGAAGATGAAGAAGAACCTCCCCGAGTACGACAAGCTCGCCACCGGGAACCCCATCTTCAAGGCCCGTATGCAGGACGTCGGCTACCTCGACCTGGCCGGCTGCATGGCCCTCGGCGCCACCGGCCCCATCCTGCGCTCCACCGGCCTGCCGCACGACCTGCGCAAGACACAGCCGTACTGCGGCTACGAGACGTACGACTTCGACGTCCCGACCACCGACTCCTGCGACTCCTACGGCCGCTTCCTGGTGCGCCTGGAGGAGATGCGCCAGTCGCTGAGGATCGTCGAGCAGTGCCTGGACCGGCTCCAGCCCGGGCCGGTCATGGTCGCCGACAAGAAGATCGCCTGGCCCGCCCAGCTCGCCCTGGGACCCGACGGACTCGGCAACTCCCTCGACCACATCAAGAAGATCATGGGCACCTCCATGGAGGCTCTGATCCACCACTTCAAGCTGGTGACCGAAGGCTTCCGCGTCCCGCCGGGACAGGCGTACGCGGCGGTCGAGTCACCCAAGGGCGAACTCGGGGTGCACGCCGTGTCCGACGGCGGCACCCGGCCCTACCGGGTCCACTTCCGCGACCCGTCCTTCACCAACCTGCAGGCCATGGCGGCGATGTGCGAGGGCGGCCAGGTCGCCGACGTCATCGTCGCCGTCGCGTCCATCGACCCCGTGATGGGAGGCGTCGACCGGTGACCACCAGTTCTTCGGAGCAGGGCGTCAGCCTGGGCATGCCCGAACTGCCCGCGCCCGCCTACCCCGGCGACGTCCGGGCCAGACTGGAGTCCGACGCGCGCGAGATCATCGCCCGCTACCCGGACTCCCGGTCGGCCCTGCTCCCGTTGCTGCATCTCGTGCAGTCGGAGGAGGGCCATGTCACGCGCACCGGGATGCGGTTCTGCGCGGACGTGCTGAACCTGACCACGGCCGAGGTCACCGCGGTCGCGACCTTCTACACCATGTACCGGCGCCGGCCGAGCGGCGACTACCAGGTCGGCGTGTGCACCAACACGCTGTGTGCGGTGATGGGCGGCGACGCGATCTTCGAGGAGCTCCAGGAGCACCTCGGCGTCGGCAACGGCGGGACCACCGAGGACGGCAAGGTCACCCTGGAGCACATCGAGTGCAACGCGGCCTGCGACTTCGCGCCGGTGGTGATGGTCAACTGGGAGTTCTTCGACAACCAGACCCCGGCCAGCGCCACGCGTCTGGTCGACGACCTGCGCGCGGGGCGGCCGGTCGAGCCCACGCGCGGCGCGCCGATCTGCACCTTCAAGGAGACCGCCCGCATCCTGGCGGGCTTCCCCGACGAGCGGGACGGCGCCGTCGAGGCGAGTGGCGGCGCGGGACCCGCCTCCCTGGTGGGCCTCCGCCTGGCCAGGGGAGAGGCCACGCCCCCGCGTGTGGTCCACCCGCGCGACGGCGGCCCGCACGACGAGGCGAAGAACCGGGCGGTGCACGAGCCGTCGCCCCAGGAGCACCTCAGTTCACACGACGCGCCACAGGACACGTCGGCCTCCGACCCGGCCCATCCGGCAGGGCCGACCGCCGAGGAGGGGGAGTGATGACCTTGGCAGCCGAGATCAAAGACACCAGCCCCGAGAAACTGCTCTCACCCGTGCTGTCGGCCTTCTGGGACGAGGACAGGTCCTGGACGCTGGACGTGTACCGACGGCACGAGGGCTACGAGGGACTCCGCAAGGCGCTCGCGATGTCGCCGGACGACCTCATCGCGTACGTCAAGGACTCCGGTCTGCGGGGGCGCGGTGGCGCGGGATTCCCCACCGGAATGAAATGGCAATTCATTCCCCAAGGGGATGGAAAACCGCACTATCTAGTTGTCAACGCCGACGAATCGGAGCCCGGGACCTGTAAGGACATCCCGCTCCTCTTCGCGAACCCGCACAGCCTCATCGAGGGCATTGTGATCGCCTGCTACGCGATCCGGTCCTCGCATGCGTTCATCTATCTGCGCGGTGAAGTCGTTCCCGTGCTGCGGCGGTTGCACGAGGCCGTGCGTGAGGCCTACGCGGCGGGCTACCTCGGCGAGAACATCCTGGGCAGCGGCATCGACCTCCAGCTCACCGTGCACGCCGGCGCGGGCGCGTACATCTGCGGTGAGGAGACCGCGCTGCTCGACTCGCTCGAAGGCCGCCGTGGTCAACCGCGGCTCCGTCCCCCTTTCCCAGCCGTCGCGGGCCTCTATGCATGCCCGACTGTTGTGAACAACGTCGAGTCGATCGCGTCAGTTCCCGCCATTCTGCAAAAAGGCAAGGAATGGTTCAGGTCGATGGGCAGCGAGAAGTCCCCGGGCTTCACGCTCTACTCGCTCAGCGGCCATGTCACCAGTCCCGGTCAGTACGAGGCTCCGCTCGGCATCACGCTCCGCCAGCTCCTCGAGATGAGCGGCGGGATGCGGGCCGGGCATCGCCTGAAGTTCTGGACGCCGGGCGGCTCCTCGACACCGATGTTCACCGACGAGCATCTCGACGTCCCTCTTGACTACGAAGGAGTGGGGGCCGCGGGTTCCATGCTCGGCACGAAAGCACTCCAGTGCTTCGACGAGACGACCTGTGTCGTGCGTGCCGTCACCCGCTGGACCGAGTTCTACGCCCACGAGTCCTGCGGCAAGTGCACCCCGTGCCGCGAAGGCACCTACTGGCTGGTGCAGTTGCTGCGCGACATCGAGGCCGGCAAGGGCGCCATGTCCGACCTCGACAAGCTGAACGACATCGCCGACAACATCAACGGCAAGTCCTTCTGCGCCCTCGGCGACGGCGCCGCCTCGCCGATCTTCTCCTCGCTGAAGTACTTCCGTGAGGAGTACGAGCAGCACATCACGGGCCGCGGCTGCCCCTTCGACCCGGCCCGCTCGACGGCCTGGGCCGACCGCACGGAGGTGAACGCATGACTGTGACCACCAGCGCTCCCTCGGGCGGGGGAGAGGCGGCGGTCCCGCCGGAGGATCTCGTCTCGCTGACGATCGACGGCGCCGAGATCAGCGTGCCCAAGGGCACCCTGGTCATCCGGGCCGCCGAGCAGCTCGGCATCGAGATCCCCCGCTTCTGCGACCATCCCCTGCTCGACCCGGCCGGCGCCTGCCGGCAGTGCATCGTCGACGTCGAGGGCCAGCGCAAGCCCATGGCGTCCTGCACCATCACCTGCACCGACGGAATGGTGGTGAAGACCCACCTCACCTCGCCGGCCGCCGAGAAGGCCCAGCAGGGTGTGATGGAGCTGCTCCTCATCAACCACCCGCTGGACTGCCCGGTGTGCGACAAGGGCGGTGAGTGCCCGCTGCAGAACCAGGCGATGTCCCACGGCAACGCCGAGTCCCGCTTCGAGGGCAGGAAGCGCACGTACGAGAAGCCCGTTCCCATCTCCACGCAGGTGCTGCTCGACCGCGAGCGGTGCGTGCTGTGCGCCCGCTGCACCCGCTTCTCCAACCAGATCGCCGGCGACCCGATGATCGAGCTGGTCGAGCGGGGCGCGCTGCAGCAGGTCGGCACCGGAGAGGGCGACCCCTTCGAGTCGTACTTCTCCGGGAACACCATCCAGATCTGCCCGGTCGGCGCGCTCACCTCGGCGGCGTACCGCTTCCGTTCCCGTCCCTTCGACCTGATCTCCTCGCCGTCCGTGTGCGAGCACTGCGCCGGCGGCTGCGCCACGCGCACCGACCACCGGCGCGGCAAGGTCATGCGGCGGCTGGCCGCCAACGACCCCGAGGTCAACGAGGAGTGGGTCTGCGACAAGGGGCGATTCGCGTTCCGGTACGCGCAGCAGCGCGACCGGCTCGAGACACCGCTGGTGCGCGACGCGGAGGGTGAACTCGTACCGGCCTCCTGGCCGGAGGCGCTGCAGATCGCGGCGCAGGGCCTGCTCGCCTCACGCGGCAGGACCGGCGTCCTCACCGGCGGCCGGCTGACTGTGGAGGACGCCTACGCGTACAGCAAGTTCGCGCGCGTGGCCCTCGACACCAACGACATCGACTTCCGCGCGCGCGTGCACAGCAGCGAGGAGGCCGACTTCCTGGCCGCCCAGGTCGCCGGCCGCGGCCGCGATCTCGACGGTACGGGCGTCACGTACGGCTCCCTGGAGAAGGCCCCGGCCGTCCTCCTGGTCGGCTTCGAGGCCGAGGAGGAGGCGCCCGGCGTCTTCCTGCGGCTGCGCAAGGCATGGCGGGGGCACGGACAGCGGGTGTTCGCCCTCGGCACGCACGCGACCCGCGGCCTCACGAAGGCGGGCGGCACACTGCTGCCGGCGGCTCCCGGCACCGAGACCGAGTGGCTGGACGCGCTCGCCAGCGGCGTCGGCCTGGAGGAGGGCGGCGGACAGGCGGCCGAGGCGCTGCGCGCCGAGGGCGCGGTGATCGTCGTCGGTGAGCGGCTGGCCGCGGTGTCCGGGGGCCTCACCGCCGCCGTCCGCGCCGCGGCCGCGACCGGTGCCCGGCTGGTGTGGATTCCGCGCCGGGCGGGGGAGCGCGGCGCCGTGGAGGCGGGCGCGCTGCCGTCGCTGCTGCCGGGCGGCCGTCCGGCCATCGACCCGCGCGCGCGGGAGGAGGTCGCCGGTGTGTGGGGCGTCGCCGAACTCCCGCACCGCTACGGTCGCGACACCGGCCAGATCGTCGAGGCCGCCGCCCGGGGCGAGCTCCAGGCCCTGGTGGTGGCGGGCGTCGAGATCGCCGACCTGCCCGACCCGGCACGCGCGCGTGAAGCCCTTCACGAGGTGGGTTTCCTGGTGTCGCTCGAACTGCGGCCCAGCGAGGTCACCGAGCACGCGGACGTCGTCCTCCCGGTCGCCGCCGTCGCCGAGAAGGCCGGCACGTTCCTCAACTGGGAAGGCCGGGTCCGTCTCTTCGAGGCGGCGCTCAAGCCGGACCAGATGACCCGCCGCCTGGCGCCCGCCGACACGCGCGTGCTGCAGATGCTGGCCGACGCCATGGACGTACACCTGGGTCTGCCGGATCTGCGGACCGTGCGCGCGGAGCTGGACCGGCTGGGTGCCTGGGACGGCCCGCAGACCCCCGCACCGCTGGAGAGCGCGGGCGTCCTGCCGCGGCCCGCCGCCGGTGAGGCCGTGCTCGCGGGGCACCGCCTGCTGCTCGACCAGGGCGTCCTCCAGGAGGGCGACGAGGCGCTCGCCGGCACCCGGCACGCCGCCCACGCGCGCGTGTCGGCCGCCACGGCCGCCGAGGCGGGTGTCAAGGACGGCGATCTCCTCGCCGTGACCGGCTCCCATGGGGCGGTCGAACTCCCGCTGCGGATCACGGACATGCCGGACCGGGTGGTCTGGCTGCCGCTGAACTCGACCGGTGGGGGCGTCGCCTCCGACACCGGGGCGCGGCCCGGCTCACTCGTCCGTATCGGCCCGGCGACGCTCGCCGACGAGGCCCCCAAGGAGGTGGAGGCATGAGCCCGTATCTCGCCGCTGAAGACCTCTCGATGTTCGGCCGGGACCCCTGGTGGCTGGTCGTCGTCAAGGCGGTGTTCTGCTTCGCCTTCCTGATGCTGACCGTGCTGTTCTCCATCGTGTGGGAGCGCAAGGTCGTCGCCTGGATGCAGCTGCGCATCGGCCCCAACCGGCACGGCCCCTGGGGCATGCTCCAGTCGCTCGCCGACGGCATGAAGCTGATGCTCAAGGAAGACATCATCGTCAAGCGCGCGGACAAGGTGGTCTACGTCCTCGCACCGATCGTCGCGGCCATCCCGGCCTTCATGGCGATCGCGGTGATCCCCTTCGGCCCGGCCGGCAACGAGGTCTCGATCTTCGGCCACCGCACCACGATGCAGCTGACCGACCTGCCGATCGCGATGCTGTACGTCCTCGCGGTCGCCTCGGTCGGCATCTACGGCATCGTCCTCGCCGGCTGGAGTTCCGGATCGACCTATCCGCTGCTCGGCGGACTGCGGTCCTGCGCACAGATGATCTCCTACGAGATCGCCATGGGCGCCGCCTTCGCCTCGGTGTTCCTCTACTCGGGGTCGATGTCGACCTCGACGATCGTCGAGCAGCAGCACGACCGCTGGTACATCGTCCTGCTGCCGGTCTCCTTCCTGATCTACATCGTGACGATGGTCGGCGAGACCAACCGCGCCCCCTTCGACATGCCGGAGTCCGAGGGCGACCTGGTCGGCGGCTTCAACACCGAGTACTCGTCGATCAAGTTCGCGATGTTCATGCTCGCCGAGTACGTGAACATGGTGACGGTCTCCGCCGTGTCGACCACGCTGTTCCTGGGCGGCTGGCGGGCCCCGTGGCCGATCAGCACCTTCTGGGAGGGCGCGAACCACGGCTGGTGGCCGATGCTCTGGTTCGTCATCAAGGTGCAGCTGCTGCTGTTCTTCTTCATCTGGCTGCGCGGCACGCTCCCACGGGTGCGCTACGACCAGCTGATGAAGCTCGGCTGGAAGGTCCTCATCCCGGTCTCCGTGGTCTGGCTGATGCTCGTCGCGACCGTGCGGACCATGAAGAACGAGAACTACGACTTCGCCGACATCGCCCTCTACGTGGGCGGCGGTGTCCTCGTCCTGCTGCTGCTGTCCTTCGTCGCCGACATGTTCCGCGAGAAGGCGAAGACGGCCGAGCGGCCCGAGCAGGAGCCGGCCGGCTTCGACGCGACGGCGGGCGGATTCCCCGTACCGCCGCTGCCGGGCCAGGAGCTGCCACCGGTACCCCGGCGGCAACCGCGCCGCGAGCGCGAGTTGATTGTCAGTGGTGGGTCGGACACTACGAGTGACGAATCGATCGGCGGAACTCGTGAGGGAAAGGAGGCGTCCGATGGCTGAGGAGCCCAAGGAGGCCGGGCAGACGAAGCCCGGCTTCCAGAACCCGGTGGCCGGCTTCGGCGTGACCTTCAAGGCCATGTTCAAGAAGCGGCTGACCGAGCAGTACCCGGAGCAGCAGAAGACCACCGCTCCGCGGTTCCACGGAAGGCACCAGCTCAACCGCCATCCGGACGGCCTGGAGAAGTGCGTCGGCTGCGAGCTGTGCGCCTGGGCCTGCCCCGCCGACGCGATCTACGTCGAGGGCGCCGACAACACCGACGAGGAGCGCTACTCGCCGGGCGAGCGGTACGGCCGCGTCTACCAGATCAACTACGCGCGCTGCATCCTGTGCGGCCTGTGCATCGAGGCGTGCCCGACGCGCGCGCTGACGATGACCAACGAGTTCGAACTCGCCGACAGCAGCCGCGCCAACCTCATCTACACCAAGGAGCAACTGCTCGCCGGCCTCGACGAGGGGATGGTCGACAGCCCCCACTCGATCTTCCCGGGGACGGACGAACAGGACTACTACCGGGGCCTGGTGACGGAGGCCGCTCCCGGCACCGTTCGCCAGGTCGCCGTGTCGAACGGCGAGGTCCCGCAGGAGGCCGCCTCGACCTTCGGCGAGGACGAACCGGCGTCAGGGAAGGTGGTCGGGCGATGACCGCGCAACTCGCCGCACAGTCCGTCACACAGCTCGCCGCCTACAGCACGTCCACCGGTGAGGCCTTCCAGTTCTGGGTCCTCGGCACGGTCGCGGTGATCGGCGCCCTGTGCACCGTCTTCATGAGGAAGGCCGTGCACAGCGCGCTCTGCCTGGCCGGCACCATGATCGTCCTGGCGGTGTTCTACCTCGCCAACGGTGCCTACTTCCTGGGCATCGTGCAGGTCGTCGTCTACACCGGCGCGATCATGATGCTGTTCCTGTTCGTGGTCATGCTCGTCGGTGTCACCGCGGCGGACTCGCTGAAGGAGACCATCAAGGGGCAGCGCTGGCTGGCCCTGGTGTGCGGACTCGGCTTCGGCGTCCTGCTGTTCGCGGGCATCGGCAACGCCTCGCTGAAGGAGTTCAACGGCCTCGGCCAGGCCAACGCCAACGGCAACGTGGAGGGCCTCGCCGCCCTCATCTTCACCAAGTACGTCTTCGCGTTCGAGATCACCGGCGCACTGCTGATCACGGCCGCCGTGGGCGCCATGGTGCTCACGCACCGCGAGCGCACCGAGCGGGCCAAGACCCAGCGGGAACTGGCCGAGGAGCGCGTCCGCGAGGGCAAGCACCTGCCGCCCCTGCCGGCTCCCGGTGTGTACGCCAGGCACAACGCGGTGGACGTCGCGGGTCTGCTGCCCGACGGCACACCGTCCGAGCTCTCCGTCAGCAGGACGCTGCGCGAGCGCGGTCAGATCCGTGACGTGTCCCCCGAGGCGCTGAGCGATCTGCGCGCGCTGGAGCAGCGCGCCGAGGAACGCCTGGAGCGCACCGGGGACACACCCGCGAACCGCAAGCGGGCCGAGGAGGCGTCGAAGTGAACCCGGTCAACTACCTGTATCTCGCGGCCCTGTTGTTCACGATCGGCGCGACCGGCGTGCTGATCAGGCGCAACGCCATCGTCGTGTTCATGTGCATCGAGCTCATGCTCAACGCCTGCAACCTGGCGTTCGTCACCTTCTCCCGGATGCACGGCAACCTCGACGGCCAGGTCATCGCGTTCTTCACGATGGTCGTCGCCGCCGCGGAGGTCGTGGTCGGGCTCGCGATCATCGTGTCCCTGTTCCGTACCCGCCACTCGGCCTCGGTCGACGACGCCAGCCTGATGAAGCTCTGAGGGGTCGCTGAATCGTGGAGAACCTGATTGCGCTGCTGGTGGCGGCGCCTTTGCTCGGAGCGGTCGTACTGCTGTGCGGCGGCCGGCGTCTCGACGCCGTCGGCCACTGGATCGGCACGGCCCTGGCGGCCGTCTCCTTCGTGCTCGGCGTCGTCCTCTTCGCCGACCTGCTCGGCCGGAGCGCCGAGAACCGGACCCTGCTGCAGCACCTGTACACCTGGGTGCCGGTCGAGAGCTTCCAGGCCGACGTCGCCTTCCGCGTCGACCAGCTGTCGATGACGTTCGTGCTGCTGATCACCGGCGTCGGCTCGCTGATCCATCTGTACTCCATCGGGTACATGGCGCACGACGAGCGGCGCCGCCGCTTCTTCGGCTACCTGAACCTGTTCCTGGCGGCGATGCTGCTGCTGGTCCTCGCCGACAACTACCTCCTGCTGTACGTCGGCTGGGAGGGCGTCGGCCTCGCCTCCTACCTGCTGATCGGCTTTTGGCAGCACAAGCCCAGCGCGGCCACCGCGGCCAAGAAGGCCTTCCTGGTCAACCGCGTCGGCGACGTGGGCCTGTCCATCGCGATCATGCTGATGTTCACCACCTTCGGCACCTTCGCCTTCGGCCCACTGCTCGGCACCTACCAGGAGGGCGGAATCGCGGGCGACGCGAGCCAGGGCAAGCTCACCGCGATCGCGCTGATGCTGCTGCTCGCCGCCTGCGGCAAGTCCGCCCAGGTGCCGCTGCAGTCCTGGCTCGGCGACGCGATGGAGGGCCCGACCCCGGTCTCGGCCCTCATCCACGCCGCGACCATGGTGACCGCGGGCGTCTACCTGATCGTCCGCTCCGCCGCCCTCTTCAACGGCGCGCCCGACGCACAGCTCGTCGTCACCGTCGTCGGCGCCGTCACGCTCCTGTTCGGTGCGATCGTCGGTTGCGCGAAGGACGACATCAAGAAGGCGCTGGCCGGCTCGACGATGTCGCAGATCGGCTACATGGTGCTCGCCGCCGGACTCGGCCCGATCGGCTACGTCTTCGCGATCATGCACCTGGTGACGCACGGCTTCTTCAAGGCCGGGCTGTTCCTCGGCGCGGGCTCGGTCATGCACGGCATGAACGACGAGGTCGACATGCGCAAGTACGGCGGCCTCCGCAAGTACATGCCCATCACCTTCGTCACCTTCGGCCTCGGCTACCTGGCCATCATCGGCTTCCCGGGCCTGTCCGGCTTCTTCTCCAAGGACAAGATCATCGAGGCGGCGTTCGCCAAGGGCGGCACCGAGGGCTGGATCCTCGGCGGCGCGGCCCTGCTGGGCGCGGCCATCACGGCGTACTACATGACGCGCGTGATGCTGATGACGTTCTTCGGCGAGGAGCGCTGGAGGAACCGCGCGACGCGTTCCCCGCAGGAGCCGAGCGCGGAGCCCGCGGCGGCGCACGACGGCGAACACGCCGAGCCGCACCCGCACGAGTCGCCCGCCTCCATGACGATCCCCATGATCGTGCTGGCCTTCGGATCGGTCTTCGCGGGCGGCCTGTTCAGCATCGGCGACCGCTTCCTGCACTGGCTGGAGCCCGTCACCGGGCACAGCGAGGGGAACTCGCCGGTCAGCGCGACGACGGTCACCCTGGCCACCATGGTGGTCCTGGTCGTCGGCGTCGCCATCGCCTACGCCCAGTACGGGCGCCGTCCGGTGCCGGCCGTCGCCCCGCGCGGGTCGCTGCTCACCCGGGCCGCCCGGCGCGACCTGCTGCAGGACGACTTCAACCACGTCGTCCTGGTCCGCGGCGGCGAGCACCTCACACGCTCCCTGGTGTACGTCGACCACACCCTGGTCGACGGAGTCGTCAACGGCACGGCGGCCTCGGTCGGCGGGCTCTCAGGGCGGCTGCGGCGCCTGCAGAACGGCTACGCGCGGTCGTACGCGGTCTCGATGTTCGGCGGTGCGGCACTCCTCGTCGCCGCGACCCTGCTGATGAGGGCGGTCTGATACCGATGTCCTTTCCTCTGCTGACAGCGACGGCGGTACTTCCCGCGCTCGGGGCGGTCGCCACGGCGGCCGTACCGGCCGCGCGACGCACCGCCGCCAAGTGGCTGGCCTTGCTGGTCTCGCTGGCCACACTCGCCCTGGCCGTCGTGGTCCTGGTGCGCTTCGACCCGGGCGGCAGCCGCTACCAGCTCACCGAGTCGCACGCCTGGATCGCGGAGTTCGGGGTCAGGTACGAGCTGGGTGTGGACGGCATCGCGGTGGCGCTGATCGCGCTGACCGCCCTGCTGATCCCCTTCATCGTCCTCGCGGGCTGGCACGACGCCGACCCGCTGGAGACGGGCAACACGCGGTGGCGGCCCACCCAGGGCTTCTTCGCCCTGATCCTGGCCGTCGAGGCGATGGTGATCATCTCCTTCGAGGCCACCGACGTGTTCCTCTTCTACATCTTCTTCGAAGCCATGCTGATCCCGATGTACTTCCTCATCGGCGGCTTCGGGGACCGGGCCCACGAGCACGGCGAGGAGGCGGCGTCCACCCAACGGACGTACGCCGCCGTGAAGTTCCTCCTCTACAACCTGGTCGGCGGCCTGATCATGCTGGCCGCGGTGATCGGCCTCTACGTGGTCGCCGGGAACTTCTCCCTCCAGCAGATCGCCGAGGCGCGCGCCAACGGCACGCTCGACATGGCGACCAACACCGAACGCTGGCTGTTCCTGGGCTTCTTCTTCGCCTTCGCGGTGAAGGCGCCGCTGTGGCCGCTGCACACCTGGCTGCCCAACGCCATGCAGGAGGCCACCACCCCGGTCGCGGTGCTCATCACGGCGGTCGTGGACAAGGTGGGCACCTTCGCGATGCTCCGCTTCTGCCTCCAGCTGTTCCCGGAGGCGAGCAAGTGGGCGACGCCCGTGATCCTCGTCCTGGCGGTGATCAGCATCATCTACGGGGCGCTGCTCGCCGTCGGCCAGCGGGACATCAAGCGGCTGGTGGCGTACGCGTCGATCTCGCACTTCGGCTTCATCGTGCTGGGCATCTTCGCGATGACCAGCCAGGGCCAGTCCGGCGCGACGCTCTACATGGTCAACCACGGGATCTCGACGGCCGCGCTGATGCTGGTGGCCGGCTTCCTGATCTCCCGGCGCGGCTCGCGGCTCATCGCCGACTACGGCGGGGTGCAGAAGGTCGCGCCGATCCTCGCCGGCACGTTCCTGATCGGCGGTCTGGCGACCCTGTCGCTGCCGGGCCTGGCGCCGTTCGTGAGTGAGTTCCTGGTCCTGGTCGGCACGTTCGCGCGCTATCCCGTGATCGGCATCATCGCCACCTTCGGCATCGTGCTCGCCGCGCTGTACACCCTCGTCCTCTACCAGCGGACGATGACCGGCCCGGTGAAGGCGGAGGTCTCCGCGATGCCGGACCTGCGGGCGCGCGAGCTCGTGGTGGTCGCCCCGCTGATCGTTCTGCTGATCTTCCTGGGCGTCTATCCGAAGCCCGTCACGGACATCGTCAACCCATCGGTCCAGAAGACGCTGTCCGACGTACACAAAAAGGACCCCCAGCCCGAGGTGGAGGCGGCCAAGTGAGCGCAGCAGCCGTCCACAGCCTGTGGACAACCGCGGCCGACCCGATCTCGAAGATCGACGCGCCGAAGATCGAGTACGGACAGTTGTCGCCCACCCTGATCGTCGTCGGAGCGGCGATCGTCGGGGTGCTGGTGGAGGCGTTCGTACCGCGTAAATCCCGCTACTACGTCCAGGTGTTCCTCTCCGCGCTGGCGCTGATCGCCGCCTTCGCCGCCGTCGTCGTGCTCGCGGCGGACGGATACGGCACGACCAAGGCCCGGATCGCGGCGATGGGCGCGATCGCGGTCGACGGCCCGGCTCTCTTCCTCCAGGGCACGATCCTGCTGGCGGGTCTGGTCGGCCTGTTCACCTTCGCCGAGCGGCGGCTCGATCCGGAGGCGCACGGCAACCGGGTCGACTCCTTCGCCGCGCAGGCCGCCTCCGTACCGGGCAGCGACAGCGAGAAGGCCGCGGTGCGGGCCGGGTTCACCACCACCGAGGTGTTCCCGCTGCTGCTGTTCGCGGTCGCCGGCATGCTGGTCTTCCCGGCGGCCAACGACCTGCTGACGCTGTTCGTCGCGCTGGAGGTCTTCTCGCTGCCGCTGTACCTGATGTGCGCGCTGGCCCGCCGCAAGCGGCTCATGTCGCAGGAGGCCGCGGTCAAGTACTTCCTGCTCGGCGCGTTCGCCTCCGCGTTCACCCTGTTCGGCATCGCCCTGCTGTACGGCTACGCGGGCTCGGTGTCGTACGCCACGATCGCGCAGGTCGTCGACGGCACGATCACCACGGTCGACCCGGCCCTCGCGGGCACCATGGGCAACGACGCGCTGCTGCTGATCGGCTCCGCGCTGATCGCCATGGGGCTGCTGTTCAAGGTGGGCGCGGTGCCCTTCCACGCGTGGACGCCGGACGTCTACCAGGGCGCCCCGACCCCGCTGACCGGGTTCATGGCGGCGGCGACCAAGGTGGCGGCGTTCGGCGCGCTGCTGCGGATCCTGTACGTGGTCCTGCCCGGCCTGCGCTGGGACTGGCGGCCGGTCATGTGGGGCGTCGCGATCATCACCATGCTGGGCGGCGCGATCGTGGCGATCACGCAGACCGACATCAAGCGGCTGCTGGCGTACTCGTCCATCGCGCACGCGGGATTCATCCTCGCGGGTGTCATCGCGACCACGCCGGACGGGGTGTCGTCCGTCCTCTTCTACCTGGCCGCGTACTCCTTCGTGACGATCGGTGCCTTCGCCGTCGTGACGCTGGTGCGGGACGCGGGCGGTGAGGCCACCCACCTGTCCAAGTGGGCCGGGCTCGGCCGCAGGTCGCCCCTGGTGGCGGCCGTCTTCGCCGTGTTCCTGCTGGCCTTCGCGGGCATTCCGCTGACCTCCGGGTTCGCCGGGAAGTTCGCCGTGTTCAAGGCGGCGGCGGAGGGCGGCGCGGCTCCGCTGGTCGTGGTCGGTGTGATCTCGTCGGCGATCGCGGCGTTCTTCTACATCCGCGTCATCGTGCTGATGTTCTTCAGCGAGCCTCGGCCCGACGGCCCCACGGTCGCCGTGCCCTCGCCGCTGACGATGACCGCCATCGGGGTCGGCGTCGCGGTGACGCTGGTGCTGGGCGTGGCGCCGCAGTACTTCCTGGACCTGGCGAGCCAGGCGGGCGTGTTCGTCCGCTGACCGGCCGCGTGGGGCCCCGGTTCCTCCTCGGGAGGGGCCGGGGCCCCACGCGTGTGCGGGGCCCCCGACGGGCTGATACGACAAGCGCACCGGGCGCCTGTGGATAAGTCCGGCACTGTCGGCGCGGGCCCCTATGGTGGACGCAGTGGTCGAGGGACGACGTACGGGGGACAGGACGATGCGCGGGACGGGCGGGATCAGCGAGATGCCAGAGGTGATCGAGAGCGAGGCGCTGGCCACGCTCCACCGTGTCTTCGGATACGACTCCTTCCGCGGCGAGCAGCAGGAGGTCATCGAGCACGTGGTGGCCGGCGGCGATGCCGTCGTGCTCATGCCGACCGGCGGCGGCAAGTCGCTGTGCTACCAGATTCCCTCGCTGGTCAGACCGGGCACGGGCATCGTCGTCTCCCCGCTCATCGCGCTCATGCAGGACCAGGTCGACGCACTGCGGGCGCTGGGCGTGAACGCCGGGTTCATGAACTCCACGCAGGACTTCGACGAGCGGCGCGTCGTCGAGGCCGAGTTCCTGGCCGGCGAACTGGACCTGCTGTACCTGGCCCCGGAGCGGCTGCGGCTGGAGTCGACGCTCGACCTCCTCTCCCGCGGCAAGGTCGCGCTGTTCGCGATCGACGAGGCGCACTGCGTCTCCCAGTGGGGCCACGACTTCCGGCCCGACTACCTCGCCCTGTCCCTGCTCGGCGAGCGCTGGCCGGACGTCCCCCGGATCGCGCTCACCGCGACGGCCACGCACGCCACGCACCAGGAGATCACCCAGCGGCTGAACATGCCGGACGCCCGGCACTTCGTGGCGAGCTTCGACCGGCCGAACATCCAGTACCGGATCGTGCCGAAGGCGGACCCGAAGAAGCAGCTGCTCGGCTTCCTCCAGGCGGAGCACGCGGGCGACGCGGGCATCGTGTACTGCCTCTCCCGCAACTCGGTCGACAAGACCGCCGAGTTCCTGTCCCGCAACGGCATCGAGGCGGTGCCCTACCACGCGGGCCTCGACGCGGGGACCCGCGCGGCGCACCAGTCCCGCTTCCTGCGCGAGGACGGCCTGGTCGTGGTGGCGACCATCGCCTTCGGCATGGGCATCGACAAGCCGGACGTCCGCTTCGTCGCCCACCTCGACCTGCCGAAGTCGGTCGAGGGCTACTACCAGGAGACCGGCCGCGCAGGCCGTGACGGGCTGCCGTCGACGGCATGGATGGCGTACGGCCTCAACGACGTCATCCAGCAGCGCAAACTGATCCAGTCGGGCGAGGGCGACGAGGCGTTCCGCCGCCGGGCCGCCGCACACCTCGACTCGATGCTGGCGCTGTGCGAGACGGTGCAGTGCCGGCGCGGACAGCTCCTGGTCTACTTCGGCCAGGACCCCGACACCGAGGGCTGCGGGAACTGCGACACCTGCCTGGCCCCACCGGAGACCTGGGACGGCACGGTCGCGGCCCAGAAGGTGCTGTCCACGGTGGTGCGGTTGCAGCGGGAGCGGGGGCAGAAGTTCGGGGCCGTGCAGATCGTCGACATCCTGCTCGGCAGGCGCACGGCGAAGGTGATCCAGTTCGACCACGACCAGTTGTCCGTGTTCGGCATCGGCGAGGAGTTCACCGAAGGTGAATGGCGCGGTGTGGTGCGGCAGTTGCTGGCACAGGGCCTGCTCGCGGTCGAGGGGGAGTACGGCACCCTGGTGCTGACCGAGGCCAGCGGCACGGTACTGCGCCGGGAGCGGGAGGTCCCGCTGCGCAAGGAGCCGAAGAAGCCGGTCGGCTCGCGGTCGGGATCGTCGGGCTCCGGCCGGGGCGAGCGCAAGGCCAAGGCCGCCGCGGTCGAGCTGCCCGAGGAACTGCTGCCCGCCTTCGAGGCGCTGCGTGCCTGGCGCGCCGAGCAGGCCCGTGAACAGGGCGTCCCGGCGTACGTGATCTTCCACGACGCCACGCTCCGCGAGATCGTGAGCGTGTGGCCCACGTCGGTGGCGCAGCTCGGCGGCATCAGCGGGGTGGGCGAGAAGAAGCTGCTGACCTACGGGGAGGGCGTGATCGGGGCGCTCGCCGCGCTGGACAGCCCGGCGGAGGCGGCAACCGGCGGCCCGGCCGGGACCGCCGGCTCGGCACCGGACCCGGCGGTGACGACGACCGCCGACGAACCGGCGGCGGCAGGCGCGGCGGAGCCGGTCCGCGCGGCGCCCGCGAGGCGGGGACCCGCGCGGGATACGGGTGCCCGTGCGGCGGCCCAGCCGGATTCCAGTGCGCACGACTGGCCCGAGATGGACGCCGGGCACGAGCCCGAACCGGACGACTGGATGTAGCGGCGGGCGCGGGCTCGCCCCCGGCCTGGGCCGGCGGGCGACGCTGACCGAAAATGCGACGGCCGGCGCCGTCAGGGGAAGACGTCCGGGGCCGGGCCCATGACCCGGCCCGGCGCTACTCCGGGCGCCGGGGCTAGGACAGTGCCGTCAGGCCCGGCGCGAAGGTGATCAGGAGGGGGACCAGCGGCACCAGCGCGGCCACCGTGGTCGCCAGGGCCCGGTTGCCGCGGCCGAGGCGGGGCGGGGGCTGGAGGAGACGGTCGACGCGCTCGCCGAGGAGGCGGTGGCTGGAGGCGCAGGACAGGACGCCCCGGTGCTGGTTCAGCTCGATCAGGGCCAGGGCGGTGGTCAGATGGCCGCACCGGCGGGACGCCGTGTCGTCGGCGGCGAGTTCCACCAGGCGGTGCGTCTGGTCGCAGAAATGGGCGAACAGGGGGACTCGCGGGAAGCCCGTGGCCAGCGCGGTGGAGAGGTGCAGCAGCCAGTCGTGGCGGGCGCGCGCGTGACCGCGTTCGTGGGTGAGGACGGCGTCCAACTGGGGGTCGGTGAGGCGGTGCAGTGCCCCGGTGGTCACGACCAGCTGGGACGGATGGCCGGGCATCCACCAGGCGTCGGGGTACTCGTCCTCCAGGACCAGCATGGGGCCGCGGGCGGGAGGCAGGCCGGCCGGCAGATCGGGGGCGCGTTCACGCAGGTGGGCCCGGGTCCGGCCGCGACGCCGGCGCGCCTCGACGAGTTCACGGGCGAGCATCGCCGTGGTCCAGGCGGCCCCGCAGGCCAGCAGCACGGTGAGGGCGACGGCCCACAGCGGTGCGGTGGACAGGTCGTAGGCAGCGGTCACGGCGGGCGGCGCCGGGGCGAAGACGCGGTCGCGGACGGTGTGGAAGACAGCCGCCGCGCCCAGCACCAGGGCGGTCAGACAGCACAGCAGGACGGTGGCGACCAGGCACTGCCACACCCACAGCGCGACCACGGGTTCCCGTTCCGGCCACTCGGACCGGGTCAGCGCACGCGGAACCGGCACGGCGGCCATGAGGGCGACGGCACTCAGCAGGAGCAGGCAGACAGTCATGCCACGGGCTCCGGATCTCGTTCGGGAGGGTGCGGCTACGGCTCGGAGGTGCGGGGCGGTGGACGCGTCGGCACCGCGCGAGCATCGCCTCCCGTAAGTATGACCGCGCGGGCCACCGGAGTCAGGCGCAAAGCCGGACGTCCGCCTCACGCCCCCGACAACGAGCAACCCCCGCGCCACCCTCACCCCTCACCGGTCACCCTCACCGGTCAGGAGTCACCTGTCACCCGTCACACCCGCCCCACATCACCCACCCCGCATCACACACCCCACATCACCCACCCCGCATCACTCCTGCCGGTCCGCCCCCACCACGCGGCCCGTGACCTCGCCCAGGCCCACGCGGGTTCCGCCCGGTCCCGGTGCCCAGGCCGTCATCGTCACCACGTCGCCGTCCTCGAGGAACGTCCGCTTGCCGTCGGGGAGTTCGAGGGGGTCGCGGCCGTTCCACGTGAGTTCGAGCAGGGAGCCGCGTTCACGTTCGGTGGGACCGCTGACCGTGCCGGAGCCGTACAGGTCGCCGGTGCGCAGGGAGGCGCCGTTGGCGGTCATCTGCGCGAGTTGCTGGGCGGCCGTCCAGTACATGGTGGAGAAGGGGGGCTCGGAGATCACGTGGCCGTTGACGGCGACCGAGATGCGCAGGTCGTAGCCGCCGGGTTCGTCGCCGGCATCGTCGAGGTAGGGCAGCAGCGGGTGCGTCCGTCCGGGCGGCGAGATCCGCGCGTCCTCCAGCGCGTCGAGCGGGGTGATCCACGCCGACACCGAGGTGGCGAAGGACTTGCCGAGGAACGGGCCGAGCGGGACGTACTCCCAGGCCTGGATGTCCCGCGCGGACCAGTCGTTGAGCAGGCAGGCGCCGAAGACGTGGTCGCGGAAGTCGGTGAGGGGCACCGGCCGGCCCAGCCGTGAGGGTGCTCCGACCACGAACCCGACCTCCGCCTCGATGTCCAGGCGGACGGACGGCCCGAAGGCGGGCGCCGGGTCGGCGGGGGCCTTGCGCTGCCCGGAGGGCCGTACGACATCGGTGCCGGACACCACCACCGTGCCCGCGCGGCCGTGGTAGCCGATGGGCAGGTGCTTCCAGTTGGGGGTCAGGGGGTCGGCCGCGTCGGGACGGAAGATCCGGCCCACGTTCCGGGCGTGGTTCTCGGAGGCGTAGAAGTCGACGTAGTCCGCGACCTCGAAGGGGAGGTGCAGGGTCACCGACGACAGCGGGTGGAACAGGGGCTCGATGACCTCCCGGTGGGACGGCACGGTCACCCACGCCGTCAGCGCGCGCCGTACGTCCGACCACGCGGTGCGGCCGGCGGCCAGCAGCGGGTTCAGGGACGGCCGCGCGAGCAGCGAGATGTACGGGGATCCGAGTGCCGCGGCGGCCGCGCCCGCGTCGAGGACGGCGTCGCCGAGCCGCACACCGACCGTCCGCTCGGCGGAGCCGGGGAGCGAGAACACGCCGTACGGAAGGTTGTTCGGGCCGAAGGGGTCGCCCTCGGGGACATCGAAGGGGGGCATGGAGTGCTGCCTCACTTTCGTGCGTTCCGTGGTCACCGGGTCGCTCCGGTGGTCGCACCACACGTTACGGCGGTGTCACCGGTCGTGGGCAGTGCCCGTCGCCTCGGCCCGCGTTCGTGGCGCTCCGTTCGTGTCCGTGTGCGGAAAGTTGTCCACAGGCGGGCACGCAATCTTGACGCAGTGGTGCGAAAAGGGAGACTCTGGGCGGGTGCCGGAAGGCCTCGGGGAGGGGGCGTTCCGACGGCGTTCAGGGGGGCTCATGGCCATTGGGGAGGCCGGCCTCGGGTCGGCGCGCCCGAACTCACCACCGCAGCGGACCAGGCGGCTGGAAGAGTTCATGCGCGGGCGACTGGGCCGGGAATGCGTATACGTACCGTCGTGCCGCTTCGGCCTGTATCTGGCGTTGCGCCACTGGTGTCCGCCCGGCGGGCGGGTGTTGATGTCGCCGGTCAACGACGACGTCATCCTGTTCGTCGTGCTCGCGGCCGGGCTGCGCCCTGTGCAGGCACCGCTCGACCCGCTGGACGCGTCCGTCGACGTCGACGCCGTGCCCGACGCGGTGTGGGGTTCGCTGTCGGCCGTACTGACGACCAACCTGTACGGCAATCCGGATCCGGCGCCCCGACTGCGCGCCCGGTGCGACGCGTTGGGGATTCCGTTGCTGGAGGACGCGGCGCACGCCATCGGCAGCGAGGTGGGCGGCCGGCCGGTGGGCGGCTGGGGGGACGCCTCCGTCTTCAGCCTGTCCAAGCACGCGGGCGCCAAGGCGGGCGGCATGCTGGCGGTCGCCGACCCCGGGCAGCGCGAAGCGCTGGAGCGGGCCGGCCGTGACCTGCTCACGCCCGGCCGGGTGACGGCGGAACTGGCTTATGTCGTACGGCCGTTCGTGGAGGCGGCCGTGCGCGGGCTGGGCCTGCGGAGCGCAGCCTGGGCCACGCTGCGGCTGCTGGGGCTGACGGAACGGGAGGAGATCCGGATGCCCCTGCGCCCGGCGGAGCTCGTCCGGGCCGGCGAGGCGGCGCCTGGCCTGGAGCCGTACGACCCCTGGGTGCGGGTGGACCTGCACGACTACCGTCTGCGGTCCGGGCGGCTGCGGCTCGGCCGGATCGGCCGACGGCTGGACCGGCTGGACGAGACGCTGGCGGCCTGTCGCGCCGGCACGGAGCTGCTGCTGTCGACGCGGTGGGCGGGGCCGCGGGCGGCGGGCGGCCCCGGTGGCCGCGTGCAGCCGTTGTTCCGGGTGCCGTTGTTCGTGGCCGACCGGGACGCGGCGATCAGGGCGCTGGCACGGCGGGGCATCGTCGTCGGCTACCTCTACGACCCGCCCCTGGACGACTACGCGGGTGCCGCCTTCACCGACCTCTCGCCCGCACCCGAGGGGGCCCGCTGGTTCGCCCGGCACGCGCTGCCCGTCGATCCCCTGCGGGCCCGCGCGGTCGTCGCCGTGCTGGAGGAGTGCGGGGCGCGACCGGCCCAGATGCCAGGAGAGGCGGGGCCGGAGTCGACGGCGGCCGAAGGGCCGGTGCCGAGAGGGCCGGCCCCCTCCCGTGGCTGAGACGCGGGTGCACGAGCCGGCCGCGGCGAACCCCGGCGGCGGCTCGGCACCGCCCGGAGACGCACCGGGGGCCGGGGGCGAGCCGGCAGCCGGGAGCGGGTCCGGCGCCGGGAGCGGGCCTGGGATCGGGGCCGGAACCGGAACCGACGGCGGGCACGGAACCGGAACCGACGGCGGGCACGGGTCCGGAACCGACGGCGGGCACGGGTCCGGAACCGACGGCGGGTCCGGGTCGGGGAGCGGTTCCGGATCGGGGAGTGGGCGCGCCTTTGGGAATGGGAGCCGATCGGACGCCGACTCGATGTTCAAGAACGCCTACTTCCTCATGCTCAGCACCGGGGTCTCCGCCGTGCTCGGGCTCGGATTCTGGCTGGTGGCGGCGCGCTACTACTCGGAGGAGGCCGTCGGCCAGGGCTCCGCCGCCATCGCGGCGATGAGGCTGCTCGCCGGCATCACGGCGACGACGATGATCGGCGCGGTGGTGCGCTTCGTGCCGCGGGCCGGGCGCGCGACCGGTGCGCTGGTGTGGCGGGCGTACGCGGCGAGTTCGGTGGTCGTCGTGACGGCGGCCGTCGTCTTCCTGCTCACGCTCGGCATGTGGGGGCCGTCCTTCGCGCCGCTCGGTACGCCCGCCGCGGGGACGCTGTTCGTCGCCGCCTCCGTGGCCTGGGCGCTGCTCACCCTCCAGGACGGCGTCCTGACCGGGCTGCGCAGGGCCGAGTGGGTGCCGGCCGGGAACGCGGTGTTCTCCCTGGGCAAGCTGGTCCTGCTGATCGTGTTCGCCACCGCCCTGCCGGTGCTGGGCATCTTCGTGTCCTGGGCCGTGGCGATCGCCTTCTCCACGCTGCCGCTGGGCTGGCTGGTCTTCCGCCGGCTCATCCCGCGCCAGGCCGCGGCGGACCGGCATGTGGAGCCGCCCGGCACACGGGAGATGGGGCGCTTCCTGGCCGGGGACTCGCTCGGGGCGCTGTTCAGCCTGGCCATGATCAACCTGCTGCCGGTGATGGTCGCGGTCCGGTTCAGCGCGGCGGAGAACGGGTTCTTCTACGTGGCGTACACCGTCGGCGGCACGATGGAGTTCCTGGCCATCAACATGGCCTCCTCGCTCACCGCACACGCCTCGCACGACCCGCGCCGCCTCGCCGACGGAGTGCGGGGGGCGCTGCGCCGGATGACGCTGCTGCTGGTGCCGGTGATCCTGGTCCTGGTGGTCTTCGCTCCGCGGATCCTCGCGCCGTTCAGCCCGGACTACTCGGCGCACGGTTCGACCGTGCTGCGGCTGCTCGCGGTCGGCGCGCTGCCCCGGGTGGCGGTGGAGCTGTACATCGGGGTGCTGCGGGTCCAGGGGCGCACCGGGATGCTGGCCGTGCTCCAGGGTGCGATGTGCACGCTGGTACTGGGCAGCGCGGCCGTCCTGTTCGCGCCGACGGGCATCGACGGCGCCGGGTGGGCGGTCGTCGGCAGCATGACGCTGATGGCCGTCGTGTCCGTCCCCGGCCTGCGCGCGGCGCTGCGCGGCGGCGGCCCCCCGCCCACCGGCCGGCCCCCGGCGCCCGTGTACGGCACCCGTTGGGCCGAGCTCAACGCCACCGCCGGGTACGGCACGAACTGGGCGCGCAGGGCGGCGTACGCACAGGGGGAGCCCGGCGAGGACACGGCCACGCTGTTCACCGGGCGCCGGCTTCCGGACCCCGCACGGGGGCGGACGGACAGCCCGGGGACCGGGCGACCACCCGAGGAGAGACCCGGGGACGGCGGGTCCGCAGGTGGTGCGGGGGACTGAGCGAGGACCGATCGAGGCACCAGCCGGAGCGCCGGAGGCGAGCGGTCGAGCGGGCCGCGGCACCGGCCGGAGCGTCAGGGGGGAACAGCGTGCGTCCGCCAGCAAGTTCACGGGAGCGGTCCGAGCCGGAGCGGGTGCCGGGGCACGAGTCGTCCGCCGGGTGGACCGCCACCGTGCGGCTCCCTCGGAGGGCACCCGACCGCTCCTCGCAGGAGTCGCACGGGCCCACCGACGAGGTCCTGACCTACTTCTCGGGCGCCGCGGATCTCTCCGACCTGCCCGCCTGGCCGGCCCGGCGTGTCCCCGTCCCCTGGCCGGTCCTCCCGCTGCCGGCCGCGCTCGCCCTGTGGGCGTACGCGGTGGCGCACACCGACGTCTCCGGCCTCGACGACTTCGGACTCGTCTCCGCGCTGCACCCGGCGTTCTGGCTCGCCCTGACCGTCCTCACCACGGGCTTCTGGTTCACCGTCCGCGATCCCCGGCGCCGCGAGGTCTGGTCCCTCGCGTACGTGCTGGGGCTGCTGGTGATGGAACGGGCCACGCAGGCCCTCCTGTACCCGACCCCGCTGTACGCCTGGGCCTGGAAGCACGACGGGGTCGTCGACCACCTGCTGACCTCGGGTGGGCTGCAGACCTCGAAGGAACTCGGGGACATGGCGGTGTACGACCAGTGGCCGGGCTTCTTCGCCGCGCAGGCCGCGCTGGTACGGCTCGTCGGCGTGGACTCGGCCGCCGCGTACATGGCCTGGTGGCCGCTCCTGTCCAGTCTGGTGCTGCTGCTGCCCCTGCTGCTGATCTACCGCACCTTCACCGCGGACCGGCGGCTGATCTGGACCGCGGTGTGGATCTTCCACGTCGCGAACTGGGTGGGGCAGGACTACTTCTCCCCCCAGTCGGTGGCGTTCGCCCTGCACCTGGGGGTGCTGGCCGTGGTGCTGCGCCGGTACGGCCGTGCAGGCGGGTCGGCGGCCCGGCAGCGGACCGCCGTGTGGACGGTGGCGATCACCGTGATGATCGTGGCGATCGTCATCTCCCACCAGCTCACGCCCGGCATGCTGCTCGTCTCCCTGGCCGCGCTGTGCCTCACCCGCCGCCACCGTGACTGGGTGCCACCGGCCACGACGCTGGCGATCTTCCTCGCCTGGTGCCTCACGGCCGCACTGCCCTTCCTGTCCGCCGCGCTGCCCGACATGATCCGCTCGGTCGGCGACGTCGGCGGCAACGTCTCCACCGGCTACGGGGCGACCCCGACCGGCACCGGAGCGGTGACGACGTCCTGGGCGGCCCGGCTGCTGTCGGGCTCGGTGCTCCTGCTCGCCGTGGCCGGGGCGCTGCGCCAGCGTGTGCTGCGCCACCGGGCCCTGCCCCTGCTGCTGCTCGCCGCCGCTCCGCTGCCGATGTTCGCGGCCAGCAGCTACGGCGACGAGATGATCTTCCGGGTGCTGATGTTCATGCTGCCCGGCGCCAGTTTCTTCGCCGCCGCGGCACTGCTGCCGAAGGTCCGCACCCTGGCCGCCGAGGCGGCCGCACGGGACACCCGGGCGCGGGCCACGGCGGCGGAACGGGCGCGGGGCGCGGCGGCGGTGTGGGCGCGGGCCACCGACACCCCCCGCCGGTTCGACCTCTCCGCCAGGCGGTACGGCACCTGGGTGCCGTTGCTCGCGCTGCTCGCCGGGACGCTCGCGTTCGTGCCGAGTTACTCGGGCAAGGACCGCATGAGCTACTTCCCGCCCCGGGAGGTCGACCTCGTGCGGACGCTGTTCGAGCGGGCGCCCGAGGGCTCCCTGGTCGTCGCCGCCGACCGGAACTACCCCCTGGCGTACGCCTCGTACTGGAGTGTCGGCCACTACTGGTTCCTGGAGGACGCCCGGCACCACGTCGACCGGATCCTGCGGGACCCGGCCGGCACGCTCGCCCGCGACATGTCCGTGGTGGACCCGCCGGGCCGCGCCTACTTCCTGCTCACCGAGGGCCAGGTGGCCGACGCGGAGATGAACGGACTGCTCACCGGCGCCCAGCTGGCGCGGATCCAGCGGTCGGTGGCCGCCTCCCCGCGCTTCGCGCTGGTGCAGCGCAACAGCGCCGGATCGGTGTACGTGCTGAAGGGGGCCGGCCGATGACACCCCGGGAACTCGTGATCCGTGCGCTGCCCCCGTTCGCCGGCTGGCTGGCCCTCGCCGCGCTCGCGCTGCCGGACGGGTCACCGCTTCGGGCCGCCGCGGTCGTCGTCTTCCTGACCGCGGGCCCGGGTGCGGCGGTGGTCAGGATCGGCGCCGCCGCGATGGGCCCGGACCCCGCCCAGGGCCCTGCCGACCGGCCCGACGCCGACTTCGAACGGCACTCCGCGTCGCTGGAGCGGCTGATGCTGGTGGTCTTCGTGAGCGTCGGTGTCGTACTGCTCACGGCGACTGCGCTGATCGCCGGCCACGCCTTCAGCGGACAGCGCGTGCTGCTGACGCTCACCGTGCTGACCACGCTCGCCGCCCTCTGCCCGCCGCTGCGCGCCTCCCCGACGGCCAGGGCGCCCGAGGGGCCCGCCCGGTGAGGTCCGCCCGCCCCGCACCGGGCCGTCGGCGCCTGCTGCTGGTCCGCGCCGCCGTGGTGTGCGCGGTGCTGGTGGCCGTGCTCGTGCTGCGAGACGCGTCCGGGCCGCGGGGGCCGGGCTCCGGAAGGGCCGCGGGCCCGGGATCGCGCGCCTCCGCGCTCGGCGGCGACTGCCGGCCCACCGCCCTGCTCGAACCGCCCTGCGGCGCGTGGTTCGGCGCGTTCGTACCGCACGGCGACGACGACCTCCCGGAGAAGGTCCTCGCCTACGAGAAACACGTGGGCCGCCGCCTCGACATCGTGTACACGTACCACGACATGTCCCGGGTGGAGGGCGCGCGCCGGGAGGGCCAACTGCTCACCGCGGACGAACAGGCCGTCGGCCGGGACCGCATGCTGCTGCTGTCCTGGGAGAGCAAGTGGTGGGGCGGCACGCGGCGACAGCAGCCGACCTGGAAGCAGATCGCGGCCGGTGACCTGGACAGCACCGTCATCGACGTCCAGGCCGAGCGCGTCAGGGACTACGGGCGCCGTACCGGGAAGAAGGTGTTCCTCTCCTTCGACCTGGAGATGGACACGCGGACGCCGGCCAGCGGCAGTCCGCAGGACTACGTCGCCGCGTACCGCCACATCCACGACCGGTTCGCCGAGCTGGGGGTCCGCGACGTCGTGTGGACCTGGATCATCACCGGCTATCTGGACCACGCCGGCCTGTTCCAGCGGCTGTACCCCGGCGACGCGTACGTCGACTGGATCGGCTACAACCAGTACAACTACTACCGCTGCCACCGGGCCGACTGGCTGTCCTTCGCGCAGACGCAGACCGCCACCCACGCCTGGATCCGCGCGCACCTCTCCGACGACAAGCCGCTGATGCTGTCGGAGTTCGGCACGGCCGCCGACCCGTCGCGCCCGGACCGGCAGGCCGGCTGGTACGCGCAGGTGCCCGGGGTGCTGAAGAACCTGGACGGCGTCAGAGCCGCGCTGCAGTGGAACTACCGTGACCCGGGCCCGTACTGCGATCTGGCGGTCGCCGACGACGACGCCTGGGCCGGACTGCGCCGGGCCGTCTCCGACCCGTACCTCAACCAGCCCCTGCCCTGACGGCGTCCGGCTCAGCCCGCGAACTCCGGGCCGCGCAGGGCCGCCCGGGCCCGCCGGTACCAGCGCCACGCCACTGTTCTCGGCGCGTCCCGGAACGGCGCGGTCCGGACACCGGTCCCCGCCAGCCAGCCCTCGACGTCGGCGAGTGTGTGGCCGCGCCGGACGATGAGCCGGGCGACGCGGTAGCGCTCGTCGCGGTCCGAGCTGAGCGCGTGCCGCACGGCGGTCGCCGTCTCGTACCCGGCGTCGGCGGACATGGCCCGCACCCGCGCGCTGTTGTAGCCGTGCGGATAGGCGAGATGCCGGACCCGGCGACCGAGCGCGTCCTCCAACACCGCCTTCGACGTGCGCAGTTCGTACGCCAGATCCTTCGCGGACAGCGTGTCCAACTGGGCGTGGGTCACCGTGTGGCTGCCGACCTCCATGCCGTGGCGCTCCAGTTCCGCCACCCGGTCCAGGGTCATCATCGGGGCCGGCGGCAGCAGGCTGTGCCCGCCCGGGGCGAGGGCACCGGTGGTGAGGTACGCGGTGGCGGGCAGCCCGCGCCGGGCCAGCGCCTCCGCGGTGGGGCCGGGCAGGTCGGCGAACCCGTCGTCGAAGGTGAGCAGGACGGGCCGGGGCGGCAACGGCGCCCGTCCGGCGAGGTGGTCGGCGAGCGCCCCGATCGTGACGGGCGTACGGCCGCTGTCGACGACGGCGTCGAGATGTGCCGCGAACTGCCTCGGCGTGACGGTGAACTCCGCTATCCAGCCCGGTGGTTCGTCCATCACGGCGTGGTAGAGGAACACCGGGATGCCGGCCCGCGCCGTCATGCCGGCCCCCGTCCGGCCGAGCGCAGGGCCCGGCGGGCGCGGACGTAGCCGATCGGGCCGTACAGCATGCCTCGGCGCTGGAGGCGGGAGAGGCGTGCGGGCCAGGGGTGGGAGCGGGTGCCGTGTCCGCCCGGCGCCCCGGAGCCCGCCGTTCCGGAGCCCGCCGCCTCCCGTGCCGCGGTCAGCGCGCGGGCGTACGCGAGGCCGCGCGGGAGCCGTGCGAGGAACGCCGGCAGCAGGGCCGGGCGGCGGACGAGGACCGCCGTCAGGTACGCGGTGAGGCCGGCGCCGTAGCCGTACGCCTGGGTCTCCAGGTCCCGCCAGGTGTCCCGGTGGTGGTGCCAGACCAGCGCCCCCGGGGTGTAGCGCAGCCGGTGGCCGTCGGCTAGGACGCGGACGAACCCGTAGAGGTCGTCGCCGCCCCGGGCGGCGGTGCCGGCGCCGGTCGCCGGGTCGAAGCCGCCGACGCCACGCAGCACCGACGTGCGGAAGGCCATGTTCGCGCCGGAGCCGAAGCGCCCGGCGGTGAACGGGAACAGCGGCTCGCCGGCGGGCGGGTCCGCGGGGTCGTAGAGGCGCGGCTCGAAGCCCTTCGCGAAGCCGCCGTGGCTCTCCAGGAGCACCTGGGCGGGCGTGTTCAGGCGGGCCGGCAGGATCAGGCCGGTGGCGCAGCCGAGGCCGGGGTCGCCCGCGAACGGCGCGGTCAGCTCGGTGAGCCAGCGCGGGTCCGCGACCACGTCGTCGTCGGTGAAGGCGACCACCTCGCCGAGCGCGGCGCCGAGGCCCCGGTTGTGGGCGACGGCCAGGCCGGGGACGGGTTCGCGCAGGTAGCGCACCCGCTCGCCGTACTTCCGCTCCACCAGGTCGCGGGTCTCGGCCGTCACCGGCGCGTTGTCGACGACGAGGATCTCGAACGCGGGGTGGTCCTGCGCGAGCAACGAGTCGAGCGCGCGGGCGAGTTGCCCGGCACGCTCCCGGGTGGCGACGACCACCGTCGTGTACGGCGGCGCGGACGCCTCCGGCCGGACGTCCTCCCCGGTCCCGCCGAACCCGGCCCGGGCCCGCTCCCCGAGCACGGCCGGTGGTTCGGCGCCCTCGGGCACCCGCCCCAGAAACGTGCCGAGGGGCCGCCCTCCGCTTCTGACCAGCACGAACACCTCACCGGCCGTCACGGGTGGGCTGCCCGGCCCGGGTCTGAGCGAGACCTCCTCCCCGCCGATGTCCACCTCGGCGACCTGCACGGCTTCGATGCTGAGGAAACGCCGTGTCTCCTCCCGCGCGCGCGATGTGCGGGACATACGCCCTCCCCCTGGTGTTCCTGCCTTCCTACGGCCGGCGCAGCCTGCCCACGCCCTTCAGCGTCCGTGCGGCGACGGCGGCGAGCCGCGGCCGGTTGCGCACGAAGTGGTGCGCCCGCCGGGAGGGCTCCACACTGAGCCAGGTCAGCGCGGCGCCCACCCCCGGACGCGTCACCGCCCCCTCGTACACGGGCAGTTCGCCCGTCCTGAGGGAGTCCTTGTACTCCGCGGCCCCCCGGCCGAGGTCGAGCGTGCCCACACCGGCCGCGGCCGCCGCCTCCGCCATCCGCAGATGCAGCACGAGACCCGGCGAGAACCTCGCGAACTCCTGGTCGTACGACGGGAACCAGCAGGCCAGCACGGTCGCGGAACGCAGCCCGAAGTGGGCGGCGACCGGCCGGTCACCGGCGTACAGCACCGACAGCGTGCCCGCGCACTCCGGTTCCCGCGTCTCGTGCAGCCGGTGCACGAGCCGGGTGATCCACTCCTGCGCGAACCGGTCGCGGCGGCCTGTGCGGCGGTACTGCGCGGACTTCCACTCCATCAGCGTGCGCAGCGCGGCCGGTTCGCGTTCGTCGAACACGAACCGCACCTCACCGACCTGGCGGCCGAGCCTGCGTTCCTTGGCGAGCGTGGTCTTCAGGAACTTCGGCGACCGGACGCGCAACAGCGCCTCGTAGGCCGCGTACCCCTTCTCCACGTCGATGACGAAGGTGGGGTACCGCGCGGCGGCGTGCGGCACGAACAGGTCCTGTTCCGCCTCCAGGTTGTCGAAGGCGAGGCTCGACAGGGAGCAGGCCCGCAGCAGGTCACCGGCGTCGAGCGTGAGGCCCGGCGGCAGTACCGCGCCCTGGCAGTCGGACACGCCGAGCGCGAGCGCCCGCCCCTGGCCCAGGGGTCCCCGCTCGTGCGGCAGGAATCCGGCCGCCGCGCTCCCCTCGTACACCACCGCGACCCGCGTCCGCGGCCGCACCCGGCCCACGGCGTCCGCGAACTCCGGTTCCATGAACGGGTTGCGCGGCCGGCCCGACCTGGCGCGCACCTCGCGCCACCGCTCCCGTTCGCCCGCGCCGAGCTCCTCGGGCCTCAGCACCCGAACGCGCCCACCACTCACCATGACCCCCCGATCACGTCCCCCCCTCGGACACCCTTGGACGGTACCGCCCGGGGCGGCCCCACCGGTAGGTACCGGACCATCCTGTGTCCAATCGGTGCAGAGGGTCGCAGAGGACCGCAGATGGGCTGCGAGCGGGCCACAGGTGGGCTGCGGGTGGGCCGCGGACGGGCTGCGGATGGGTCGCGACGGCCCGCGGGCGCTCGCGGACGGCCCGCCGGAAAGCCCGCGAAGTACCGCCCCGTCCCCCCGGGGCAGCCCCCGCTGTCTTCCGGCGGGCAGGGTCTGCCCGGAAGGGCCTTCCGGTCGGTGTGCCGTCGGGCTAGAAGAGAGCCGATGGCAGGCCCGGCCCCGTCGGGCGCCCCCGTGAAAGGTGTTGCCCTTGCGCGCCCAGAAGTCGGACGAGCCGCAGCAGGTCTCCACCGTGCCGCTCCGGCCGGCGGGTTCGGCGCGCGGCCCCTCCGCCCCTCTGCTGCACCTCCAGAGCAGGGCGGGCAACGCGGCCGTCGCCCGCGCCCTGGACCAGGGGGTCGCCGTCCAGCGTGCCCCGCTGACCACCGACCAGCCCCTCGTGGAGTCGGCGGAGGGGCTGGCCGCCCAGCACCCCATGCGCTTCCTGGAGGAGGTCTTCGACGGACTGCGGGTGGACGAGTTCCGCTTCCGCAAGGGCGACCAGGGCAACCTCGGTCTGAACATGATCTCCGAGTGGGTCACCGTGCCCCTGGACGACGGGGGCCGGCTGGCCGTGCACCTCAACTGCATGGTGCGGGCCTCCCAGTTGCAGGGCGGCACGATGCGCCTGCACGTTGCCCAGTTCCACCTCACCGCCCGCTCGACCGCCACCCAGCGGACCATCGACACGCACGGCCCCTCCGCGGCGACGGCCGGCGCCAGTGTCCACATCAACACCTCCACCGCCCAGTGGGGCCGCCCCGACAACCTCCGCGCCCTGGCCGCCGAGGTCGCGGCCAACGGCGGCCAGAGCGCGCTCATCGAGGGGCTCACCCGGAAGGAGGGCTATTCACACCCTTATGTGGTGGGCCTGGTGGACCACTTCAAGGAGAAGGTGCACCACGCCATCCAGCTGCGGCTCGGCCAGATGAACGTCGAGTGGAGCGGCGACGCGACCTTCTCCGCCTGATCAGCCCCGGTAGGACCCGAGCGTCCTCAGCGCGGGCAGCGCCCTGTCCTGGAAGTCGAACAGCGCCAGGTTCTCCCACGCGTTGCCGGACGCCGGGTCGGTGGGGTCCCAGCCGGCGCCGGCGCGGTAGGTCCACACGCCCTCCCAGTAGCAGTAGCCCAGCCCGCGACCGTCCGGGACGGCGGCCGCGAGGTCGGCGACCTCGCGCAGCCAGGCGGCCTGGCCCTCGGGGGTGGCCGGGAAGCCCTCGGTGAGCTGCGAGGGGCTGTTCATGATGTCGTTGGTCGCGTCCTCGCTCTCCAGCGTGAACGGGTACGCGGTCTCGGCGATCACGCAGGGTTTGCCGTAACGGGCCGTGATGTCGGCCATGTTGGCGGCGGCCTGCGCCACGGGCCCGTGCCAGAACGGGTAGTAGGACAGGCCGATGATGTCGAAGTCGACGCCGTGGGAGACCGCGTTGTCGAACCACCAGCGATACAGGCCGTTGTCGCCGCCGTTGGCCAGGTGGAGGATCGTGCGGACGCGCGGGGTGGTGTCGCGGGCGGCCCTCAGGCCGGCCTTGAGGAACGCGGCCAGGTTGTCCCAGTGGTCCCAGTCGCCGGTGGGCCAGAGCATGCCGCCGTTGAGCTCGTTGCCGATCTGCACCAGGTCGGCCGGGGTGCCCTGGCGTCGGAGCGCGCCGAGGACGTCGGCGGTGTGGTCGTAGACCGCCCGGGTCAGGCCGGCCACGTCCAGGTCGTTCCAGGCGGCCGGCTTGGTCTGGTGGCCCGGGTCGGTCCAGGTGTCGGAGTAGTGGAAGTCGACCCAGATGCCGATGCCGGCCCGCTTCAGGCGCCGGGCCAGCCGGAGGACGTGCTGCTTGTCGTTGTAGCCGTCGGCCGGGTCGACCCACACCTTCAGGCGGGCGTGGGTGACGCCGGCGTCGGCGAGGAGCCGGACCGCGTCGGCCCGGTGGCCGTCGGGCCTGCGGTAGACGGCGCCGAGGTCCTCGTTCCTGGGCAGCGAGGAGATGTCCATGCCGCGGATCTCCAGGCGGCGGGGACGGGGGCGGGCCGCGGCCCCACCGGCCGCGGTGCTCGCGGCGGCGGGTGCCGCGCCCAGGACGGGCCCCGCCAGCAGGGCTGCGCCGGCGATACCGGCGGCGGTGACAACACTTCGTCTGCGCATCTCAGAATCCCTTCACGGTGGACATCAGTGGACGTCAGGTGGACGTCGGAGGGTGATCGCTCCTTCGGGAGGCCGCGGGCAGCCCGACGACCCGGCGGAAGCGCCCGGCGGCAGGCAGAAGCGGCAGGCGACCAGCGGAACCTCCGAGCGGAGCGAGCCACCCCGCCCACCCGCTCCGCACGCCCGCACTCCCGCCCTCAGCGTGGTTCGCGGAACACCTCGACGCCGCCCGCCGGGACGGCGGCCCGGGTGCCGTCCGGGAGGACCACCTTCACCTCGGTCCCGGTGTGGTTGACCGCGAACCGGAAGACGCCCGACTCGCCCTCCCTCACCACGAGTTCGACGTCGCGCGGCAGGTCGGCCGGCGTGATCCCGGCGTCCGCGAGGGCCAGGTCGACGACGGCCGCCAGGTCGTCGCCGGTCAGCCGGGTGGCCAGGTACCAGGCGGCGCCCTCGCCGAGCGGGCGCCGGGTCAGCGCGGGGTGTCCCGCCGTACGGCCGTCGGCGAACGCGGCCATGACCTGGCAGTCGTCGCCGGGCACGACGTACTCGGACCACAGGTCGGCCGCGTACGTCTCACCCCCGGCGGTGCGGACGGTGACCGTCTCACCGGGCAGCAGCGGGTCGAACTCCTCGACGGTCAGCCCGAGTACGTCCCGCAGCGGCCCGGGATAGGGGCCGGTGTGCACGGCGTCGTGCTCGTCGACGATGCCGGAGAAGAAGGAGACGAGGAGGGTGCCGCCGCGTGCGACGTACCGTTCCAGGTCGGCGGCGATCCCCGCGGGCGCCGAGTACAACTGCGGTACCACGAGCAGGGGGTGGCGCCGCGGGTCGAGGCGGGACAGGGCGTCCGGCGCGACGAAGTCGACCGTGAGGTGGCGGTCGTAGAGCGCCTCGTAGAACGCGTCGAGGCGTTCGCGGGCGTCCAGGTCCTGGCTGGGGCGCCACTCCAGGTCCTGCGCCCACCAGGACTCCCAGGACCAGACCATGGCCACGTCGGCGCGGGTGCGGGTGCCGCGCAGGTCGGCGAGGCCGGCCACCCGGCGGCCGAGTTCCGTCACCTCCCGCCAGACCCGGGTGCCGGTGCCACCGTGCGGGAGCATCGCCGAGTGGAACTTCTCGGCACCGCGGCGGGACTGGCGCCACTGGAAGAACAGTGCGCCCTCGGAACCGCGGGCCAGGTGGCCGAGGGAGTTGCGGGCCATCTGTCCCGGTGTCTTGGCGGGGTTGTGCGGCTGCCAGTTGACGCCCGAGGTGGAGTGTTCCAGCAGCAGCCAGGGCGCGCCGCCCGCGACCGAGCGGGTGAGGTCGGCGGCGAGGGCCAGGTTGACGTGGGTGCGGCGGCCGTCGGTGATCAGGTAGTGGTCGTTGGTGACGAGGTCGACCTCGCGGCCCCAGGCCCAGTAGTCGATGCCCTGGCACTGGCTGGGCGCCACCATGAAGTTGGTGGTCACGGGCACGCCGGGGGACAGGCGGTGCAGGATGTCCCGCTCGGCGGTGAAGTTGGCGCGGGCGGCCGCGTCGGCGAAGCGCTGGTAGTCCAGCTGCTGGGCGGGGTTGACGACGGTGGGTGTGGCGCGGGGCGGGGTGATCTCCTCCCAGTCGCCGTAGAGCTGGCCCCAGAAGGCGGTGCCCCATGCCTCGTTGAGGTTGTCGGTGCTGCCGTAGCGTTCGCGCAGCCAGGTCCGGAAGGCGGCGGCGCAGGTGTCGCAGTAGCAGGCCAGCACGGGGGCGCCGTACTCGTTGTGGACGTGCCACAGCACGACGGCCGGGTGGCTGCCGTAGCGCTCGGCGAGCCGGGTGGTGATCGTCGCGGCGGCGACCCGGTAGTCGGGGTTGGAGTGGCAGATGGCGCCGCGTGAGCCGAAGGCGAGGCGGACGCCCTCCCGGGTGAGGGGCAGTGCCTCGGGGTGGGCCCGGTAGAACCAGGCGGGCGGCACGACGGTGGGTGTCGCCAGGTCCACGGAGATGCCGGCCTCGTGCAGCAGCCCGATGACGCGGTCGAGCCACTCCCAGTCGTAGGTGCCCGGCCGGGGCTCGATCCGGGACCAGGCGAAGATGCCGAGCGAGACCAGTGTGACGCCGGCCTCCCGCATCAGCCGTACGTCCTCCTCCCACACCTCCTGCGGCCACTGCTCGGGGTTGTAGTCGCCCCCGAAGGCGAGTGGCAGACGGTCGTGCGGGGCGTCGGAGGGCATGTGGTGGCTCCCAGGTGGATCGGCAGGATGATGCCTGAAGTTCCCATGTTTCTGTGATCGTGCACAGAGCTTGGCACGGCTGGCATCCGTGAGCAACAAGTAGGTAACCCGACGCTTTCACCATTGACAAGGGGTGGAAACAATTCTCTACTGTGCACGATCACAGAGCCGCGCGGCCCTCGCGCACAGCCTCTCGGTCACGTGCCCGCAGCCCCATCCCCCACGGCGGCTGCCACGTACGCGGGACACACCGAGGCCGGCTCTTCTCAGTCAGGGGAGATGAAGATGTCGATCCACAGCCGCCGGATCAGCAGGCGCACCATGCTCGCCGGGGCCACCGCCCTCGGCCTGACCGGCACCCTCGCCGCCTGCGGCGGTTCCGACGACGACTCCGGCAAGGCCGGCGGGCCGGTCAAGCTGACCTACTGGTCGTGGGCGCCGAACATGGACAAGGTCGCCGCGATCTGGAACAAGAAGAACCCGGACATCACGGTCACCGTGTCGAAGCAGGCCAGCGGCGGTGAGATCGTCTCCAAGCTGATCACCGCGAAGAAGGCCGGCAGCGCCCCGGACCTGATCCAGGTCGAGTACCAGTCCCTGCCGACCCTGGTCTCCAACGACGTCCTCGCCGACATATCCACGTACGTCGGCGACGCCAAGTCCGACTTCTCCGACGGCCTGTGGAAGATGGTCACCCTCGGCACGGACGCTCTGTACGCGCTCCCGCAGGACTCGGCGCCGCTGATGTTCTACTACCGCGAGGACCTGTTCAAGAAGCACGGCCTGTCCGTGCCGAAGACCTGGACCGAGTTCGCCGAGGTGGCGCGCGCCGCGAGGAAGGCCGTCCCGGACGCCTACCTGACCACCTTCTCCGCCAACGACCCCGGCCTGTTCGCGGGCCTCTCCCAGCAGGCCGGCGGCGCGTGGTGGACCGTCGACGGCGGCGGCAAGTGGACCGTCGGCATCGACGACGCCGGCACCCGCAAGGTCGCCGACTTCTGGGGCGGCCTGGTGCAGGAGGGCGTCATCGACAACCAGCCGATGTACACCCCGGCCTGGAACAACGCCCTGAACAAGGGCACCCACCTCGCCTGGGTCTCCGCCGTGTGGGCGCCCGGCGTGCTGGTGAGCTCCGCCCCCGACACCAAGGGCAAGTGGCGCATGGCCCCGCTGCCCCAGTGGAAGTCGGGCGAGAACGTCACCGGCAGCTGGGGCGGCTCCTCCACCGGCGTCTCCACCGACTCCAAGCACGCCGAGGCCGCGGCGAAGTTCGCCCGCTGGATCAACACCGACCCGGAGGCGCTGGCCGCGCTGGTCAAGTACCCCGCGGTCTACCCGGCCGCCACCAAGGGCCAGTCCGGCGACATCCTCAAAACGCCCGAGTTCTTCTCCAACCAGGCGGACTTCTACACCACGGCCGCCGCGATCGCCGCCACCACGGCACCCTCCGCCTGGGGCCCGAACGTGCAGATCGCGTACACCGCCTTCCAGGACGGCTTCGGAAAGGCCACCAAGGCGAGGAAGGAAGCCCAGTTCGACTCCGCGCTCGACGCCGTGCAGTCGAAGACCTTCCAGGACATGAAGAAGCAGGGCTTCGAGGTGACCGAGGCATGACCAGCGCCCCGCTCAAGGGCTCCGACCGCATCGCGGTCGGGCCCTTGGCGGACGGCACCGGCACCGCCCAGTCCGTCCGCCCCAGCCGCCCCCGCCGCCGTGGCCGCAGCGCCCCGTACTGGTTCCTGGTGCCGACCCTGGTTCTGTTCGCCGCCTTCACCGTCGTCCCCATCGGGTACGCGATCTGGCTGAGCCTGCACAAGGTCAAGGTCAAGGGCATCGGACTCGGCAAGGGCGCCCGCGCCGAGGTCTGGAACGGCCTCGGCAACTACACGGCCGTCCTCCACGACTCCGAGTTCGGCAGCAGCGTGCTGCGCGCCTTCGGCTACGGCCTCATCGTCATCCCGACCATGCTCGGCCTGGCGCTGCTGTTCGCGCTGATGCTGGACACCCCGAAGGCGCGCAGCGCGTCCTTCGCACGGCTGATGATCTTCCTGCCGTACGCGGTGCCGGGCATCATCGCCGCCCTGATGTGGGGCTTCCTCTACCTGCCGGACGTCAGCCCCTTCTACTACCTGCTGGACAGGCTCGGGCTGCCGCAGCCCAACCTGTTCGACGGCGGCAGCCTCTACCTCTCCTTCGCGAACATCGCGGTCTGGGGCGGCACCGGCTTCAACATGATCGTCATCTACACCGCGCTCAAGGCGATCCCGCAGGAGATCTACGAGGCGGCCCGGATCGACGGCGCGTCCGACCTGCACATCGCCCTGCGGATCAAGATCCCGATCGTGATGCCCTCGCTGGTGCTCACCTTCTTCTTCTCGGTGATCGCCACCCTCCAGGTCTTCACCGAGCCCATGACCCTGAAGCCGCTGACCAACGGACTGCCCAGCAGCTGGAGCCCGTTGATGGCCATCTACGACACGGCGTTCCTGCAGTCCGACATCTACGGCGCCTCCGCCACCGCGGTGGTGCTCGCCGTGGCCACCTACCTTCTCTCCTTCACCCTGCTGCGCGTTTCCGACCGCTACACCCGGGAGGACCGGGCATGACCCCCCTCACCCTCACCGCCGACACCGGCACGTCCGCCACCGGAAGCCGTGCGCGGCGCACCGCCTGGATCCCCACCCTGGTGCTGATCCTCGGCGCGCTGTACTGCCTGGTCCCCATCGCCTGGGTGGTCGTCGCCGCGACGAAGAACCGGTCGGAGCTGTTCTCCACCTTCACCTTCGCCCCCGGCTCCGGCTTCCTCGACAACGTGAACGACCTGACCGCCTACCGGGACGGCATCTACTGGCAGTGGATGGCCAACTCCGCCTTCTACGCGGGCTTCGGCGCCGCGCTGTCCACCGCGGTCTCCGCCGCCGGCGGCTACGCGCTCGGCCGGTTCGTCTTCCGCGGACGGGAGGCCGTCTTCAAGATGATCCTGGCCGGTGTGCTGGTGCCGGGCATCGTGCTGGCCGTACCGCAGTACCTGCTGCTGGCGAAGACGGGCCTGGCCGACTCGTACTGGTCGATGCTGCTGCCGTCCATCCTCTCCCCGTACGGCGTCTACCTGGTCCGCATCTACGCGGCCGCCTCGGTGCCCGCCGAACTCATGGAGGCCGCCCGCATGGACGGCGCGAGCGAGTGGCGGATCTTCTCGCGGATCGCGGTGCCGATGATGATGCCGGGCCTCATCACGGTGTTCCTGTTCCAGTTCGTCGGCATCTGGAACAACTTCCTGCTGCCGTACGTGATGCTCGCCGACGACACCAAGTTCCCGCTCACCCTCGGCCTCTACACCCTGCTGGCCCAGGGCGCCTCGCAGCCCGCCCTCTACACCCTGGTCATCACCGGCTGTCTGCTCGCGATCCTCCCGCTGATCGCCCTGTTCCTGGTGATCCAGCGTTTCTGGTCACTGGACCTGCTGAGCGGCTCCGTCAAGGCCTGACCGGCGCCCGGCCGCCCTCCCGCACCACCTTCCGACTCGCCCGCCCGCCCCATGACGAGGACCATGACCACCAGCGCGAACGGACGCCGCAGGCCGCCCACCATCCACGACGTGGCACGGGAGGCGGGCGTGTCACGGGGCACCGTCTCCCGCTTCCTGAACGGCGGCCACTACGTCTCGCCCGCCGCGGGCCGGGCCGTGGAGGCCGCGATCAGGAAGACGGGGTACGTCGTCAACCGGCACGCCCGCAGCCTGAGCACCGGGCGCTCCGACTCGGTCGCCTTCCTCCTCACCGAGCCGCAGGAGAAGTTCTTCGAGGACCCCAACTTCAACGTGCTGCTGCGCGGCTGCACCGAACACCTCGCACGGCACGACGTCCCGCTGCTGCTGATGCTGGCCTCCTCCCGCGACGACCGCCGCCGGCTCACCCGCTACATCACCTCCGGCCATGTCGACGGCGTCCTGCTGGTGTCCAGCCACAGCGGTGACCCGGTCGCCGCCGAACTGCGCGCCGCCGGCATCCCGTTGGTGGCCTGCGGCAAACCGCTCGGCCTCGGCTCCAAGGTCAGCTACGTGGCCGCCGACGACCGCGACGGCGCCCGGGAGATGGTCCGCCACCTCCTCGCCACCGGCCGCCGCCGGGTCGCCATGATCACCGGCCCGCTCGACACCCCGGGCGGCACCGACCGGCTGGCCGGCTACCGCGAGGTGCTCGCGGAGGCGGGCCTGCCCTACGACGAGGCACTGGTCGTCGAGGGTGACTACCGGCGCGCCGGCGGCGAGCGGGCGGCCCGGCTGCTGCTGAAGCGGGCCCCCGACCTGGACGCGGTGTTCGTCGCCTCCGACCTCATGGCCCAGGGAGTCGTCAACACCCTTCAGCAGGAGGGCTGTTCGGTGCCCGATGACATCGCTGTCGGAGGCTTCGACGACTCCCCGGCGGCCACCGCCATCACCCCCGCCCTCACCACCATGCGCCAGCCCTTCGACCGGATCAGCGCGGAGATGGTCCGGATGCTCCTCGCGCAGATCGCCGGCGAGGACACGGCGGGCGTGATCCTGCCGACGGAACTGGTGGTCCGGGAGTCCGCGTAGGCCGGGTCCGGCCGTCCCCGGCGGGCGTCCGGAGCCGGAAACCGCCCGCGGGCCGGAACCGCCGAACTGCTCAACTCCCGGCACCCGGCGAGCAGTAACGGACAGCAGGCAACCGGAACTTGGGTCAACGGATGTGAAAGAAGGAGCCGTCCGGTTCGCGTCGAGTCGCCGGGGCGTTCCATCCGTATTCTCTGATCATGGCCGCTCCCACCGCATATTCACTCATCGCCACCGACCTGGACGGAACCCTGCTCCGCGGCGACGACACCCTCTCCGAACGGTCGCTCGCCGCGCTCGCCCGCGCGGCGTCGGCCGGCGCCCGGCATCTGGTGGTGACGGGCCGCCCGGCGCCCAGGGTGCGGCCCCTGCTCGACGACCTCGGCAGCACGGGGCTCGCGGTGTGCGGACAGGGCGCGCAGGTGTACGACGCGGGCGCGGACCGCCTGCTGTGGTCCGTCACCCTGGACCGGGAGCTGGCCGAGACCGCCCTCGGCAAGATCGAGGCCGAGGTCGGGCTGGTGTACGCGGCGGTCGACCAGGACGGCGTCGACGGCCTCACGCTCATCGAGCCCGGCTACCTGATGCCGCACCCGACCCTCCCGGCGCTCCGGGTCGAGCGGCGCGACGACCTGTGGTGCGAGCCCATCAGCAAGGTGCTGCTGCGCCACCCCTACCTGAGCGACGACGAGTTGGCGGCGACGGCGCGATCGGTGGCCGGTTCCCTGGCCACGGTCACCATGTCCGGGCCCGGCACCGTCGAACTCCAGCCATGCGGCATCACCAAGGCCACCGGTCTCGCGCTGGCCGCGGAGTATCTGGGCCTCGGCCCGGACCGGACGATCGCCTTCGGTGACATGCCCAACGACATCCCCATGTTCGACTGGGCGGCCCGCGGGGTGGCGATGGCCAACGCGCACCCCGAACTGCGGTCGGTGGCCGACGAGGTCACCACGTCGAACGAGGACGACGGCGTGGCCGTCGTCCTCGAACGTCTCTTCCCCGGGCCCCGGAGGGCCTGGCGGCCGGTCTGATCCGCCGATCGGACCGGGGGCCGGTGGGCACCGGCGTCCCAACGCCGGTGCCCCTGACCCTCACAGGCAGTGCTCAGTACGCCGAGAAGACGTTGTCGATCGAGCCGTACCGCGCGGCCGCGTAGTTGCAGGCGGCGGTGATGTTCGCGACCGGGTCGTAGGAGTCCCACGAGGTGCCGGCGACGTGGTAGGCCCGGAACGTCGGGTCGATGACCTGGAGCAGACCCTTGGAGGGGATGCCCGCGGCCGCGTTGGAGTCCCACAGGTTGATGGCGTTGGGGTTGCCGGAGGACTCGCGGATGACGTTGCGGTAGATGCCGTTGTACGAACCCGGAATGCCGTGCTGGGCCATGACGGTCAGCGAGGCGCGGATCCAGCCGTCCAGGTTGTTGGCGTACCCCAGCGAGGAGGCGGTGGTCACCGTCGGGGTCGCCGCGGAGGCGGTGCTCGCTCCGATGACGGGGAGCGCCAGTACGGCGGCTCCGGTGCCGATGACGGCGAGCTTGCGGGCGAGGCGGGCGGTTCTGGTACGTCGGTGCTGAGCGGCAGCGGGCATGACTGTGTCCTCTCCGGCGCCTGCGAGGTGAGCTGTCGGGTTCGGGCGGGAGTTGCCCGGCCACGCCCTGACGGACGTGACTTCACCCCCAGCCGTACCGGTTTGTCCTGGAACATCCGGTGCGGCGACTTACCTGGGTCCCCCGCTCCTGCCGTGCGGTGTCTGTGTCGATGAGTGTCGGTTCGGGCGGCGGCAGGATTAGGCGTCCACCCGACAGGCCGGGAACGTATGCGAGAGCACATGTCCGGAACAAGGGCCGGAATCGCCATTCGAGCGGTTGACCTTGATCTGAGGCGTATGGGGTACTTGATCCTTTGCGGATGCCAACCCTCAACTCGCTTTGCGGCAAAGGCGGAAAGGGTGACGGGAGGGCTGGGGGTGATCCCGGGCGCGCGTGACCCAACTCACGGGCGTGAACAAGCGGCGCAATTCGGGCAATAGGGCCAACTCGTGGCCAATTGGCCGCCGGTGAAATCCACTTCCGTGCGTGAGGGGGAGGCGGGGGAGGGATGTTTTTTCGGGCGGGTGCGGAGGTGGGCGGAGGGGTGCGTGCGTCGGTGGGTGCTGTCGGCGCGTGTGCGGCAGGCGGGTTCGGGGCGTGAGCCCGGCGGGCGGGCGGGGTGGACGGCGGGCGCGGTGCGCGGGTCCGGCGCGCTGGGTCGGCCGTGGGGGCGGCGGGTCGTCGGGCGGGACCGTTGGCTCGGCGGGGTCGTCGGGCCGGCGGGCGGGACCGGCCCGCGAGGGCACGGCATTGAAGGGGCCCCGGTGTGGACCCCCGCGCGGGCCGCCACCCCACCGACCCGCCGCGTGCGACCCCGTACGCCCGGGTGGGCGACAGAGGGCGGGCGAGGACGGTCGCGCCGGCCCCGCGAGGGGGACACGCGGGGCCTCGTCGGTCGCCCGGTGCGGAGGGGCGTGGGGATACTGCAGGGCGAGGAGGTGCAGGGTGTTTCCGGCCGCGCGGGCCGGCGGCCCGGTGGCCGCCGCGATTGGTGACAGATGCGGCTACTTACAGCTAACCCGACAGATATCAGTCCTTATGGAGTGATCAAAAACATTCCGGTCGTGATCCGATACCGCCTGGCCTGGAACCGTGGGCGCTATCGGTGATCGAAAGGTGACCGGATACGCTGACTTGAGTGAGCGCAGCGACCTATCGACAAACCGTGTGATCGCCAGTGGACACCAGCAGACAGGAGACCCCTCGTGACCGTCGTCGGGCCGTTCGGGCTGAGCGTGCGGGACCAGGCTCTGGAAGCCGATGTCCAGGCCGGGATGGCGGCCGTCGAGGAGGGTCTGCTCGAAGCCACCAAGAGTGAGGTCCCCTTCATCACGGAGGCCGCGCAGCACCTCGTGCGCGCCGGCGGCAAACGTTTCCGGCCACTGCTCGTGATGCTCGCCGCGCAGTTCGGTGACCGCCACGCGCCGGGGATCGTGCCGTCCGCGGTGGTGGTGGAGCTGACCCACCTGGCGACGCTGTACCACGACGACGTCATGGACGAGGCCGACGTGCGGCGCGGGGTGCCCAGCGCGAACGCCCGCTGGGGCAACTCGGTCGCCGTCCTCACCGGGGACTTCCTGTTCGCCCGGGCCTCGCACATCCTGGCCGACCTCGGGCCGGAGGCGGTCCGGGTCCAGGCGGAGGCGTTCGAGCGCCTGGTGACCGGCCAGATCCTGGAGACGGCCGGTCCGACGGACGGGCGCGACCCGGTCGAGCACTACCTCGACGTCCTCGGCGGCAAGACGGGCTCACTGGTGGCCGTGTCCTGCCGTTTCGGCGCCATGATGTCGGGCGCCGACGAGACGGTCGTCGACGTGCTCACGCAGTACGGCGAGCGGCTCGGGGTCGCCTTCCAGCTGGCGGACGACGTGCTGGACATCGCCTCCGACTCCCACGAGTCGGGCAAGACCCCGGGCACGGACCTGCGCGAGGGCATCCCGACCCTGCCGGTGCTGCGGCTGCGCGAGCGGGCGGCCCGGCTGGGCCTCGCCGAGGACCTCGCCCTGTGCGAGCTCCTCGACTCCGACCTGACCGACGACGGGCGGCACGCCGAGGCACTGGCCGGGCTCCGCGCCCATCCCGCGCTGGAGCAGGCCCGCCGGGACACCGTGCGCTACGCCGAGGAGGCCCGCGCGGTCCTGGCCCCGCTGCGCGAGTGCGACGCGAAGGCGGCGCTGCTCGAACTGTGCGACGCGGTGGTCCACCGGGCGGGCTAGTTCCGGTCACGGCACTCGCGCCGGCGCCCCCTCCGACGGCAGTCGCTTCAGGGCGGTGTCTCGTCCGAACCCCTACGGGTCGGGGGAGGCGCCGCCCTCTCGCGTCATACCCCAGGCGTACGCGGAGTTGAGTCCGGGGGTTGACGCATCACCGCGCCCGATTTGGTCAGATGGACACCACGGACATCACCACTCCTCACCGATTCGGGTGAGAATGGCGGCTCGGGGTGGGACGAGTGCGAGGACGAGAAGAACAACGGGCAGCCGCCGCCGACGACGGAGGTAAGGCACACATGGCACCGTACGAATCCGAGGACAGCGCGAACGCCGGAGAGGCCGACGACCTGCGCGCGGGTCGCCGCAAGGCCGCCCGGTACATCGTCCCGGTCACCGTGATCGGGGTGGCGGCGGCGACCATCGGGCTCGTGCCCGCACTCGCCGATTCCGGCGACCCCAGCCTGCCGAAGATCAGCGCACAGCAACTCATCGAGAAGATCGCCGCGTCGGACGTGCAGCAGCTGTCCGGCACGGTGAAGATCACCACCGACCTGGGACTGCCCGACCTCGGCGGCCTGGAGAGCGGACTGCTCTCCGGCGCCACGCGGCAGGGCGACGGCGGTTCGGCCGCCGACCCGTCGGCGAAGCTCACGGAACTCGCCGCGGGCACGCACACCCTGCGCGTCGCGGCCGACGGCCCCGACCGGCAGAAGCTGTCCCTCCTGGAGAACGCCGCCGAGTACAGCCTGATCCACGACGGCAAGGACGTCTGGGGCTACGACAGCAAGTCCGGCGAGGTCTACCACGCCACCGCACCCGACAGCGCCGGCGCGCGGCAGAAGCAGGAGGTCCCCGCCACGCCCAAGGACCTCACCGACGAGGCCCTCAAGTCGGTCGACGACACCACCTCGGTCGCCGTCGACGGCACCGCGCAGGTCGCCGGCCGGGACGCCTACCGCCTGGTGATCAAGCCGAGGCAGTCCGGCTCGACCGTCGGCGCGATCAGCGTGGCCGTGGACGCGAGGACCGGCCTGCCGCTGAAGTTCACGCTGACCCCGGCCGGCGGTGGCGCGGCCGTGGTCGACGCGGGTTTCACGCAGGTCAGCTTCTCCAGGCCGGCCGCGTCCACCTTCGACTTCACCCCGCCCAAGGGCGCCAAGGTGACCGAGGGGGACAAGGTCACCGAGGGCGACAAGGCCGTCCACGGCAAGCCCCGCATCCCGGGCGGCGGGAAGTCGGCGGGGGGTCTTTCCGAGGGCAAGGGCCTGGAGGGCCTGAAGGTCATCGGTGAGGGCTGGAACTCGGTCGCCACCTTCGACACGGGCGGCGGGAAGCTGCCGACGGGCTCCTCCGCGGGCGGCGACCTCGGCGGCTTCCTCGGCTCGCTCGGCGACCACGTGACCGGCAAGTTCGGCTCGGGCACCGTCTTCTCCACCCGCCTGGTCAACGCCCTGGCCACGGACGACGGCAAGCTCTACGTCGGCGCGGTCACCAAGGACGCGCTGGTGAAGGCCGCCGACGCCGGGAAGTAGACACCGTACGCACCCACCCCGGTGCGTACGACGAGACGAGGGAGCCGATGGACGCACCGTCCGTCACGGAGCCGGACACCGAGGGCGCGGGCGACAGCGTGATCGCCACTCGCGCGCTCACCAAGCGCTTCCGCGGCGGGCAGCTCGCCGTCGACGGTCTGGACCTGACCGTCCCGGCGGGCAGCGTCTTCGGCTTCCTCGGCCCCAACGGCTCCGGCAAGACCACCACCATCCGCATGCTGATGGGCCTGATCGAACCCACCTCGGGCACGGCCCGGGTGCTGGGCCGCCCCATGCCCCGCTCCACCCGCGCCGTCCTGCCGCACGTCGGCGCGCTCATCGAGGGCCCCGCGCTCTACGGCTTCCTCTCCGGCCGCGACAACCTGCTGCGCTACGACGCCGCCGACCCGACCGCCGACCCCCGCACCCGGCGCGCACGCGTCGCCTCGGCGCTGGACCGGGTGGGCCTCGCGGCCGCCGCGGGCAAGAAGGCGAAGGCGTACTCCCTCGGCATGAAGCAGCGCCTGGGGCTCGCCGCGGCACTGCTCCAGCCGCGCCGGCTGCTCGTGCTCGACGAGCCGACCAACGGCCTCGACCCGCAGGGCATGCGGGAGATCCGCTCCCTGGTCCGCGAACTCGCCTCGGACGGCACCACCGTCTTCCTCTCCTCCCACCTGCTCGACGAGATCGAGCAGGTCTGCACCCACGCGGCGGTCATGACCCGGGGGCGGCTCATCATCCAGGGCCCGGTCGCGGACCTGGCGGCGGGAACCCGCGGCCGGCTGGTCGTCACCACGCCCGACACCGGGGACGCGGCCCGGGTGCTGAAGGAACAGGGCGCCGCCGACGTCGTCGTCGGCGGCGACCGGGTGACCGCCGACCCGCCGGACCGTGATCCGGCCGACCTGAACTCCGCGCTGGTGGCCGCCGGCGTCCGCGTCCGCGGCTTCGGAGTCGAACGCGCCTCGCTGGAGGACGCTTTCGTCGCCCTGACCGGGGAGGGCTTCGATGTCGCGGGCTGACCTGACGCGGGAGCCGCGCGAAGAGCAGGGCCCGCCCGTCGCGGCCGGGGCGGTGGGGCGCAGGCCCGGCCCGTTGTGGACGTTCGGACTGCTGCGCAGCGAACTCCTGACGACCTTCCGCCGCTGGCGCACGCTCGCCCTGCTGGCGGTGCTGGCCGCCGTGCCCGTCCTGGTCGGGATCGCCGTGAAGATCGAGACGAGCGACGGCTCCTCGGCCGGCGGAGGCGGTGAGGGACCGGCGTTCATCTCGCAGATCACCAACAACGGCCTGTTCCTGGTCTTCACCGCGCTGGCCGCGACGCTCCCGTTCTTCCTGCCGATGGCCATCGGCGTCGTCGCGGGTGACGCCATCGCCGGCGAGGCCAACGCGGGCACCCTGCGCTACCTCCTGGTCGCCCCCGCCGGCCGCACCCGCCTCCTGCTCACCAAGTACGCGACCGTGCTGACCTTCTGCCTGGTCGCCACGCTGGTGGTGGCGGTCTCCGCGCTGACCGTCGGCGCGCTGCTGTTCCCGCTCGGCGACCTGACCACCATCTCCGGCACCCGGATCAGCTTCGCCGACGGCCTCGGCCGGGCCCTGCTGATCGCCCTCGTCGTCGCCGCGTCACTGATCGGGGTGGCGGCCCTCGGGCTGTTCGTCTCCACGCTGACCAACAGCGGCGTCGCGGCCATGGCGACGACGGTGGGCCTGCTGATCACCGTGCAGATCCTCGACCAGATCCCGCAGCTGCACGCCCTCCAGCCGTACTTCTTCTCCCACTACTGGCTGTCCTTCGCGGACCTGATGCGGGACCCCGTCTACTGGGACGACCTGGTGAAGAACCTCGGCGTCCAGGCGTTGTACGCGGCCGTGTTCGGGTCGGCGGCCTGGGCCCGGTTCACGGCGAAGGACATCAGCGCGTAACCACTCGTGCGGGGGGTTCCTGGAACGAGCCTGTGACGCCACAGTGACGTGAGAACCGCGCGTGAGCGGAGAGACTCACAGGACGCGTACGCACCGATCTCGACGCCGGGGGAGCACAACCCGGCGGCGGGAGGGAGCACCATGGAATCCGAGCGCGCTCTACGGCGACTCCCCGACGCATCCGAGTGAGGGAACCGATGTCTCGACTCAGCCGCGACAAGAAGCGGGACCAGCAGGGCGCCGCCCGCCCGGCCGACGGGGAGGCGACGCCCATCGAGGTGCGGGTCACCGCCGCCGGCCCGGGTGCCGACGGCGCGTCGGTGGGTGGCGTACCGGTCGTCGCGGCGCCCGGCGAGGAGCTCCAGCACGCCGTCCTCGCCCAGCTGCACCGCATCGCGTTCGCCGCCGGACACCCCGTTCTCGCGACCGTTCGCGACGAACGCATCGGTTACGTCGTCCCCCTTCGAGTGGACCCGGACGGCTCCAGCCAGTTCACCGCCGAGCCGGTCGCGCTGCCCCCGGCGGCCACACCGGAGGGCCCGCCCGCGCGCACCTCGCACCAGGCGCCCGCGCCCGCGGCACCGCCGGTACCTGAGCCGGTCTCCGCGCTCGGGTCCGCCGAGCCGGAACCGGGTGAGCGGCCCGTGCCCGGTACGGTCACCGCGCCGACCGGGCAGTTCGGCCCGCCACCGGTGATGGACGCGCCGCGCGCCGTGCGCACCGACCACTGGCCCGAGCCACCGACGTCACCCGAACCGGCGGACGATCCCGCCCCCGACCAGTACGCCTACCGGACGCCGAACCCGTATCCGCAGCACTCCGCGCACCCGGAGCGGGCCTTCCACGCCGAGCCGGACCCCGCCGAGGGACCGCTCCCGTACCCGGCGCCGGACTTCGCCCCGGCCCCGGTCTCCTACCCGCGTCCCGCCACCACGGCCCCCGCCCCGGCCACCCACGCCACCCACCCGGAGTGGCCGCCCGCACCGCAGCCGATCCCGGGCCCCGACCCCACCCCGGCCGACCGCCCGGCGCCGGTCCCCGCCGCGCCCCAGGGCCCCGCTCGCACATCCTCCCCGGGCACCGCGTCCCTCCCCGCCCGGGGCTCCGCACGCGAACCCGAACCCAAGCCGACCCCCGCCAGGGGCTTCGACGCCGTGGCCGAGGCCGTACTCGGGGACGAGCCGCTGTCCGGCGCCGACGGCACCGCGCCCCCGCTTCTCGCGGAACCGGTCGCGCGGATCAACGAGGCCGTCAGGTCGGGCCGGATCGACACGGCCTCGGCGCTCGCCCAGCAGACCGTGACGGAGGCGTCGGGAACGCTCGGGCCGGCCCATCCCGAAGTGCTGCGGCTGCGTGAACTCGACGCCTACATCGCCTACTTGGCGGACGACCCGGTCCGCTCCCTGCACCTCTCCCTCGACCTCGCCCGCCAGCGCCGAAGCACCGGGGACGCGGAGGGGGCGTACGGCAACGTGCAGAGCGCGGCCACCGCCTGGCGCGCCGTACGCAACCCCGTGCAGGGCCTGAACCTGGGCGTCGACCTGATCGCCCTGTGGAGCGAACTCGCCGCGCAGGACGGTCCGGCCGCCGACGACATCGAGCAACTGGACTCGGCCCGCACCCGGATGACCCGCCTGGCCGACCGCGCCCGCAAGGCGGGGGACGCGGTCGGGAGGTGAGCCGAACCGAGGGTGAGAAGCCGTCCTGGCCGGAGCTCGGGTCGGGACGGCCCTCAGGACGACAGCTGCCACACGGCGTGGGCGATGGCGTCGCCGTGCCGGTCGAGCGCGGTGTCGTTGATGTTGGACGCGGTGTCGCAGGACCGGTGGTAGCAGGCGTCGAACGCCTTGCCCGCCGTACCGCCCCACTTGGTGGCCTGCGCCGCCGTCTTGATGTAGTCGGCGCCGCTGAACAGCCCGCCGACGGCGATGCCCGCGTTCTTGAAGGGCGCGTGGTCCGAGCGTCCGTCGCCCTCGGTCTCCGGCTCGGTGGCGATGCCGAGGCCGGTGAAGTAGTCCTTGAACGTCTTCTCTATCGCCGGGTCGTCGTCGTAGACGAAGTAGCCGGGGTTCGGTGAGCCGATCATGTCGAAGTTCAGGTAGTCGCTGATCTTCGCCCGGTTCGCGGTGGACAGCCCGTTGACGTAGGAGCGGGAGCCGACCATGCCGAGTTCCTCCGCCCCCCACCAGGCGAATCTCAGGTGCTTGGTGGGGTGGTAGGCGGTGCGGGACACGGCGAGGGCGGTCTCCAGGACGGCCGCCGAGCCGCTCCCGTTGTCGTTGATGCCGGGACCGGCGGTGACGCTGTCGAGGTGGGAACCCGACATGACGACCTGGTTGGTGTCACCGCCGGGCCAGTCGGCTATGAGGTTGTAGCCGGTGCGGCTGGAGGCCGTGAACTGCTGGACGGTGGTGGTGAATCCGGCCGCGTCCAGTTTGGCCTTCACGTAGTCGAGCGAGGCCTTGTAGCCGGTCCGGCCGTGTGCCCGGTTGCCGCCGTTGGCGGTGGCTATGGACTGCAACTGCGCCAGATGCGCCTTGACGTTCGCGACCGGGATGTCGGGCGCGGCGGCCACGGCGGACTCGGGCGCGGGCGCCGCGGTGGCCATGGAACCGCCGGCCAGCAGGGTGACGGCCGCGACGGCACCGGCGGCCGTCGTACGCCCGGGAACGGAGAGCTTCATGTGGGGGCTCCGAATTCCTTGGGAATCATGGGGGATTCCACAGTGAATGAGGTGCCAGGATGGTGAAGCTGGGACTGACGGAACGTCAAGAGCGCTATCAGGACAGGCCGTTCGGATAGCGGAATCCGGGGTCGGGCAGCCCTTAGTGCACGCAGAACTCGTTGCCCTCGGGGTCCGTCATCACCACCCACTCGCCGGCCGGCTCCGCCACCCGCCGCAGCACACTCGCCCCCAGCCGCTCCAGTCGCCCGACCTCCGCCGTGCGCAGCCCGGCACCGGGGTGCAGGTCGAGATGCAGCCGGTTCTTCACCGTCTTCGGCTCCGGCACCCGCTGGAACAGCAGCCGCCGCCCCAGCCCGGTCCCGCTGTCCGGGTCGTACGGGTCCTCGGGATGCCGTACGGCGATCAGGTCCCGGAAGGCCACCCGGCCGTGGAACTCGACGGTGGCCGCGCCGGGCAGCGCACCGAGTCCCAGCAGCCGCTCGACGAGCGCGCTGTTGTCCTCGACCTCGTAGTGGAGCGCGGCGCCCCAGAAATCGGCCTGAGCGTGCGGGTCGGCGGCGTCCACGACCAGCTTCCAGTGCACGGGAGCGGGTACGGCGGCGGGCTCGGGGGCAGGGGTCTGCGTCATGCCGACCACTCATAGTGCGTCGGCGAGCGCGAAGGCAACAGAATCGCCGATTGCCCCCGGACTTCGCGGCCCGCTTCCACCCCGGAAGGGCCGGAAGTCGCCCTACCGCGCCTGTCCCGTCGCGCGCGGCGGCCGGCCGGTAGCCGGGGCCGGGCTCCCGGCCGCCGGACGTCGGCCGGACCGGCGTCCCCGCCGTGGTGTCAGGCGTCCACGCCGGGACCGGGGGCTGTCCCCGCACCGGCGCCCGTACTCGCGGCCGCGTCGGCGATGAGTGGTACCGGGGCCGGCAACGCCGTGCCGAAGGCCGCCCGTGCCCTCCGCGCGGAGCGCCACGCGTCGGCGGTCAGGAGTGCCAGGGCCAGCCAGACCAGCGCGAAGCCGGCCCACCGCTCGGCCGGCATCGCCTCGTGGAAGTAGAGGACGCCGAGGAGGAACTGGAAGACCGGCGCCAGGTACTGCAACAGCCCCAGCGTGGACAGGGGCACGCGGATCGCGGCCGCGCCGAAGCAGACGAGGGGGAGCGCGGTGACGACGCCGGTCGCGGCGAGCAGCGCCGCATGCCCAGGGCCCTCACCGGTGAACGTGGCGTCCCCGTGCGCGGACAGCCACAGCAGATAGCCGAGCGCGGGCAGGAACTGGATCGCGGTCTCCGCGGCCAGCGACTCGACGCCCCCGAGGTCGACCTTCTTCTTCACCAGGCCGTAGGTGGCGAAGGAGAACGCGAGGGTGAGCGAGATCCACGGCGGCTGCCCGTAGCCGATGGTCAGCACGAGGACCGCGGTGAAACCGACCCCGACCGCCACCCACTGCACGGGCCGCAGCCGTTCCTTCAGCAGCAGCACGCCCATCGCGATGGTGACCAGGGGGTTGATGAAGTAGCCGAGCGAGGCCTCGACCACGTGACCCGAGTTCACAGCCCAAATGTAGACGCCCCAGTTCACGGTGATGACGGCCGCCGCCACGGTGACCAGCGCGAGTCTGCGCGGCTGCCGCAGCAGCTCGCCGGCCCAGGCCCAGCGCCGTACGAAGACCAGGGCCAGCGCGACGAACGCGAGGGACCACACCATTCGGTGGGCGAGGATCTCCATCGCCCCGGCGGGCTTCAGCAGCGGCCAGAAGAGGGGGACGAGACCCCACATCCCGTACGCGGCGAAACCGTTCAGCAGACCTGTGCGCCGCTCGCCCGTCGCCTTGCCGGTCACGGGGCCCTCCTCACTCACCAGGCTGCTCCTGTGCAGCCAGCAAGAAGGTAACGCCGAGAGCCCCCGCCTGTCATGCCCGTATCGCCATACGGTCATGACAGGCGGGGGGTGACGCGCTCAGGGGCGCGGCCGGGAGGCCGGTACGGGGGAGTCCGGCGCGGCGACCCGGCGCGGGGGAGTTCAGCCCTTGAGCGCCGCCGCGACGGACTCGGCGATCGGTGTGGTCGGGCGCCCGGTCAGCCGGGACAGGTCCCCGGTGACGGCGGCCAGCTCGCCCTTCTCGATGGACGCGTCCACGCCCGCCAGGATCACGGCCAGCGGCTCGGGCAGTCCGGCGCCGGTCAGGATGCCGACGTAGGCGTCGACGGGGACCGCGTTGTAGACGATCTCCCTGCCGGTCTGCCGGCTCAGCTCGGCCGCGTACTCCGCGAAGCCCCAGGCGGTGTCGCCGCCCAGCTCGTACGTCTTGTTCTCGTGGCCCTCGCCGGCCAGCACCGCGGCGGCCGCCGCCGCGTAGTCGGCGCGGGAGGCGGAGGCGATGAGGCCGTCACCGGCGGCCTGGACGACCGCGCCGTACTGGAGGACGGGGGCGAGGTTCTCGGTGTAGTTCTCGTTGTACCAGCCGTTGCGCAGCAGCGTGTACGGGACGCCGGAGGCCACGATCGCCTCCTCGGTGCCCCGGTGGTCGTCGGCGAGTGCGGCGGTCAGGGTGCCGGGGGCGCTGGTGTAGGCGAGGAGCGCGACCCCGGCGGCCCGGGCGGCGTCGAGGACGACCTTGTGCTGGCCGACCCGGCCCTTGTCGAACTCGTTGCCCGATATCAGCAGGACCTTGTCGCCGGCCGAGAAGAGGCCCTGGAAGGTCTCGGGAGCGTTGTAGTCGGCGACCGCGAGCCGCACGCCCCGGGCGGCGAGGCCGGCCGCCTTCGACTCGTCGCGCACGACGGCCGTGATCTGCTCCGCAGGGACCCTCTCCAGCAGCTCCTCCACGACGAGGCGCCCGAGGTGGCCGGTGGCTCCGGTGACAACAATGCTCATGATCAGAACTCCTTGTGGGGTGCGGTGTCGCTAACCCTAGGGTATGCGCTAACTCTCGGAAAGTACCCACTTTGAAGTAAGGTACTTGCATGACAGTAAGCAGCGACACGCAGCCCCCGAAGCCCCTCGGCCCGTACGCCACCGGCGAGGCGATGTGCCCCCACCGGCTGGTCCTGGAGCACGTGACGTCCCGCTGGGGCGTCCTGGTGCTGATCGAGCTGCTGGAGCGCTCCCACCGCTTCAGCGAGCTGCGCCGGGCCATCGGCCGGGTCAGCGAGAAGATGCTGACCCAGACCCTCCAGACCCTGGAGCGCGACGGCCTCGTGCACCGCGACGCCAAGCCGGTGATCCCGCCACGGGTCGACTACTCGCTCACCGACCTGGGCCGCGAGGCGGCGCGGCAGGTACGGGACCTGGCCCTGTGGACGCACGAGCGGATGGCCGACGTCGAGAAGTCCCGCCAGGCATACGACGAGGCCCGGGAGCGCGCCTCCCGGGCCTCGTGAACTCCGCCGGACCCGGCCGGCGGCTGCCGCCGTCGCGCCGGTGACCAGCCGACGGCGGACGCCGTCGCGCCCCTGATCAGCCGACGACCGTCCAGGTGTCCCCGCCCGCCAGCAGTGCGGCCAGATCGCCCTTGCCGTACTGCTCGACGGCCGCGTCCAGCTGCTCGGTCATCTGCGTGTCGTAGACAGGCCGTTCCACGGACCGCAGCACACCGATCGGCGTGTGGTGCAGGGTGTCCGGGTCGGCCAGCCGCGACAGCGCGAACGCCGTGGTCGGGGAGGCCGCGTGCGCGTCGTGCACGAGGATCTGCTTCTCGTTCTCCGGTGTCACCGTGACCACCCGGAGGTCACCGGTCACCGCGTCCCGTACGACCCCGCGCGCCGCGTTCGCCCCGAAGCGGATCGGCTGCCCGTGCTCCAGGCGGATCACCGCCTCCTCGGCCTGCTGCCGGTCCTTGAGCGCGTCGAAGGCGCCGTCGTTGAAGATGTTGCAGTTCTGGTAGATCTCGATCAGCGCGGTGCCGGGGTGGGCGGCCGCCTGCCGCAGCACCTCCGTCAGGTGCTTGCGGTCGGAGTCCACCGTGCGGGCCACGAAGGACGCCTCCGCGCCGATCGCCAGCGACACCGGGTTGAAGGGCGCGTCGAGCGAGCCCATCGGCGTCGACTTGGTGATCTTGCCGACCTCGGAGGTGGGGGAGTACTGGCCCTTCGTGAGGCCGTAGATCCGGTTGTTGAACAGCAGGATCTTGAGGTTCACGTTCCGCCGCAGGGCGTGGATCAGGTGGTTGCCGCCGATCGACAGCGCGTCGCCGTCACCGGTGACCACCCACACGCTCAGGTCCCGCCGGCTGGTGGCGAGCCCGGTCGCGATCGCCGGCGCGCGGCCGTGGATGGAGTGCATGCCGTACGTGTTCATGTAGTACGGGAAGCGGGAGGAGCAGCCGATGCCGGAGACGAAGACGATGTTCTCCTTCGCCAGCCCCAGCTCCGGCATGAACCCCTGGACCGCCGCGAGGATCGCGTAGTCGCCGCAGCCGGGGCACCAGCGCACCTCCTGGTCGGACTTGAAGTCCTTCATGGACTGCACGGCCTCGGCCTTGGGCACCAGGCTGAGCGCCTCGATCCCGCCCGCGGCCGGTGTGGACGTCTCAGCCATCGATGGCCTCCTTGAGAGCCGTGGCGAGCTGTTCGGCCTTGAACGGCATGCCGTTGACCTGGTTGTAGGAGTGCGCGTCGACCAGGTACTTCGCCCGGACCAGGGTGGCGAGCTGGCCGAGGTTCATCTCGGGGATCACGACCTTGTCGTAGCGCCCGAGGACGCTGCCGAGGTTCTTCGGGAACGGGTTGAGGTGGCGCAGATGGGCCTGCGCGATCGACTCGCCGGCCGTCCGCAGCCGCCGTACCGCCGCCGTGATCGGACCGTACGTCGAGCCCCAGCCCAGGACCAGGGTGCGGGCCCCGTGCGGGTCGTCGACCGCCAGGTCGGGCACGTCGATGCCGTCGATCTTCGCCTGGCGGATGCGGACCATGAAGTCGTGGTTGGCGGGGGCGTAGGAGATGTTGCCCGTGCCGTCCTCCTTCTCGATCCCGCCGATCCGGTGCTCCAGGCCCGGCGTGCCCGGGACCGCCCACGGCCGGGCCAGCGTCAGCGGATCACGCTTGTACGGCCAGAAGACCTCGCTGCCGTCCTCCAGGGTGTGGTTGGGTCCCTGGGCGAACTGCACGCGCAGGTCCGGGAGTTCGTCGACCTCCGGGATGCGCCAGGGCTCCGAGCCGTTGGCCAGGTAACCGTCGGACAGCAGCATGACCGGGGTGCGGTACGTCAGCGCGATCCGTGCCGCCTCCACGGCCGCGTCGAAGCAGTCGGCCGGCGTGCACGGCGCCACGATCGGCACCGGCGCCTCGCCGTTGCGGCCGAACATCGCCTGCAGCAGGTCCGCCTGCTCCGTCTTGGTCGGCAGGCCGGTGGACGGCCCGCCGCGCTGGATGTCGATCACCAGCAGCGGCAGTTCGAGGGAGACCGCGAGCCCGATGGTCTCCGACTTCAGCGCCACCCCCGGGCCGCTGGTGGTGGTCACCGCCAGCGAGCCGCCGAACGCGGCGCCCAGCGCCGCGCCGATCCCCGCGATCTCGTCCTCGGCCTGGAAGGTACGCACGCCGAAGTTCTTGTGCCGGCTCAGCTCGTGCAGGATGTCCGAGGCCGGCGTGATCGGGTACGAGCCGAGGAACAGCGGCAGGTCCGCCTGCCGGGACGCGGCGACCAGCCCGTAGGACAGGGCCAGGTTCCCGGAGATGTTGCGGTAGGTGCCGACCGGGAAGGCCTTCGTCGCCGGGGCGATCTCGTAGGAGACCGCGAAGTCCTCCGTCGTCTCCCCGAAGTTCCAGCCCGCGCGGAACGCGGCGAGGTTCGCGGCGGCGATGTCGGGCTTCTTCGCGAACTTGCGCCGCAGGAATCTCTCGGTGCCCTCGGTCGGCCGGTGGTACATCCATGACAAGAGGCCGAGCGCGAACATGTTCTTGCTGCGCTCGGCCTCTTTACGGGTGAGGTCGAATTCCTTGAGTGCCTCGACGGTCAGGGTGGTCAGGGGGACCGGGTGGAGGTGGTAACCGTCGAGGGAGCCGTCCTCCAGCGGCGAGGCCGCGTACCCCACCTTCTGCATCGCCCGCTTGGTGAACTCGTCCGTGTTGAGGATGATCTCCGCGCCCCGCGGCACGTCGGCGATGTTCGCCTTCAGGGCAGCCGGGTTCATGGCGACCAGCACATTGGGCGCATCACCCGGCGTGAGGATGTCGTGGTCGGCGAAGTGGAGCTGGAAGGAGGACACGCCCGGCAGAGTGCCCGCAGGGGCCCGGATCTCGGCCGGGAAGTTCGGCAGGGTGGACAGGTCGTTACCGAAGGACGCCGTCTCCGAGGTGAAGCGGTCACCGGTGAGCTGCATCCCGTCACCGGAGTCGCCCGCGAAACGAATGATCACCCGGTCGAGGCGGCGGACGTCCTTCGTGCCGGCCTCTTTGCGCTGCTCTCCTATGACGGTTCCGTCTGCCTGCTCCGCTGGGCTACTGACCTGGCTGGTCACTGAACTGGACCTCCCTCGAGGCGGCTGTCTGGGAGCGGCCTTCCCGCAGGCCCTCCCAGGATCAACCCTACGTCCGTAAGGGTCCCCTTCCCGGGGTCATTCGCATGATGGACCCACGGGGGAGGCGGCCGATCACCCTGACTTGTCAGGATTTGCCTCCCCATCGGTACGTGGGGGAGGACGCCCCGGGCGTGTCGCGCGGTTCTCGGGGCCGGCGGGATCGAGGAGGAATCGAGGGCGGGTCCAGAACGGATCGGGGTGCGGACGGTGCGGCCCGCAGGCGGGACCCAGCTGGTTTCCGGCGGGCGGGATCGAGGTGGTTCCGGCGGGCGGGACCCTGCTGGTTCCGGTGGGCGGGATCGAGGTGGTTCCGGTGGGCGGGGCCCAGGTGGTTCCGGCGGGCGGGCCGGGGGTTTCCGGCAGGCAGGTGGCCTCAGGTGGTCCCCCGCGGTTCCGGCCGGCGGGCCGCCGTCAGGAGTTCAGGTAGGTGAGCACCGCCAGCACGCGCCGGTGGTCCCCGTCGCTCGGGGACAGCCCGAGCTTCAGGAAGATGTTGCTGACGTGCTTCTCGACCGCGCCGTCGCTCACCACCAGCTGCCGCGCCACCGCCGAGTTCGTCCGCCCCTCCGCCATCAGCCCCAGGACCTCCCGCTCCCTCGGGGTGAGTCCCGCGAGCACGTCCTGCTTACGGCTGCGGCCGAGCAGCTGCGCGACCACCTCCGGGTCCAGGGCCGTACCGCCCTGCGCCACCCGCACCACCGCGTCCACGAACTCGCGCACCTCGGCCACCCGGTCCTTGAGCAGATAGCCGACGCCGCGACTGGAACCGGCCAGCAGCTCGGTGGCGTAACGCTCCTCCACGTACTGCGACAGCACCAGCACCCCGAGCCCCGGATGCGCCTTGCGCAACTGCACCGCCGCCCGCACCCCTTCGTCGGTGTGCGTCGGCGGCATCCGTACGTCGGCGACCACGACGTCCGGCAACTCGCCCTGCGCGTCCAGCTCCGTGATCGTCTTGACCAGCGCGTCCCCGTCGCCGACACCCGCGACGACGTCGTGCCCGCGGTCCGTCAGCAACCGGGTCAGGCCCTCCCTCAGCAGCACCGAATCCTCGGCGATGACCACCCGCACCCTGTCCTCCACGACTTTCGGCCCCCCACAGCCAGACTCCGGGGGTCCCGGAACACCTCTGTCCCGGACCGCCCGCACGACTGGTCCAGCATTCCAGCATTCGGAACCGGCCGCGCCCGCGCGGCGGGAATCGGCCCCCGCCCGGTCGGTTTCGGCCGCCGGACGGCTGGTTGTCGATCACGGGGGCCGCACGGGAGGGGGCGGGTGCGGCGGATCCGGGGCCGGGGCGCGCTCGGTGGGTCGGGGCGGAGGCGGGCCTGGGCTCGGGTCCGGATTCGGTCCAGGTCCGGGCGCGGCGCGGCGCGGCGCGGCTGCGGGGCCGATCAGAGTGATCGACCCCGCAGCCTCCGCCTTCGCGCCGGCGCCCGCGACCGGCGCCACCCAGACCCTGCCCGCCGCGCTCGCCGGCCGGGGGGCGAGTGCCGGTCACCGCCGCCAGGGCAGCTCCGCCGTGATCCTGGTCGGCCCCCCGGCGGGCGAGTCCACCACCAGGATGCCGTCGACCGCGTCCAGACGTCCGGCCAGTCCCGCAAGTCCGGACCCGCCGGACGCGTCCGCGCCACCCTGGCCGTCGTCCTCGACCTGCAGCATCAGCCGGTCCTCGACCCGCCACACGTCGACCGACGCCGACCCCGCCCCGCTGTGCTTGCTGACGTTCTGCAGCAACTCCGACACCGTGAAGTACGCGATGCCCTCGATCGCCGCCGCCGGGCGTTCCGTGAGGTCCACCTCCACCCGCACCGGCACCGTGCAGCGCGAGGCGACCGAGGACAGGGCGGCGTCGAGGCCGCGGTCCGTCAGCACGGCGGGATGGATGCCCCGGGCCAGATCCCGCAGCTCCTGCAACGCCGTCTTCACCTCGCCGTGCGCCTCGCCCACCATCCGCGCCGCCGCCTGCGGGTCCTCCGTCAGCTTCTCCTTCGCCAGCCCCAGGTCCATGGCCAGCGCCACCAGCCGGGCCTGTGCCCCGTCGTGCAGGTCGCGCTCGATGCGCCGCAGGTCGGCCGCAGCCGTGTCGACCACCACGCCCCGGTCCGACTCCAGTTCCACCACCCGCGCCGACAGCCGCGTCGGCCCCAGCAGCCCGTGCACCATCAGCCGGTCCACCGTCGTCAGCGCCCGCACGATCCACGGCGAGGCCAGCGTGAACAGCAGTCCCACCAGGGCGGTCACCCCGATCTCGAACGGGTTGTCGAGGAAGACGCTGTGCTGCTCGTCGCCGTACAGCTGGAGGCCGCCCTGTCCGCCGTACATCGGGAACAGCCAGAACCACAGCGGATACGTCAGCAGCGCCCAGCCGTACACCCAGAAGATCACCGCGACGGCGAAGGAGAACACCGCCCACGGGAACTGGAGCACCGCGTACAGCACGGTCCGCCACGAGGTGCCGCTCTTGAGGACGGCTCCCATCCAGCCCAGCGCGCCGTTCCGCCTCGCCCGCAGCGGCTCCGGGTCGGCCACCTCCAGGCCCAGCAGCCCGCGCGCCCTGGCCCGCTCCAGCGCGCCGAGGCCCCGGCAGCCGGCCAGCCCCGCCGCGAGCACCGGTATCCCGAGGAACGTCACCAGCAGACCCGCACCGACGGACACCATCGTGACGGCGTACGTGAACATCAGGATGCCGACCGGCAGGCCCAGCAGCACATAGGCGAACTCCCGCAGGCTGCGCGCCTCGACCGGTGCCCGCAGCCCGGCCGGCAGCCTGCCGCGGCGCCCCCCGTCCGCGTGGCCCTGACCGAAGCCCGGCCCGAAGTCCCGCTGGTGGTCCTGGCCGTAGTCCGGGCCCAAGCCCTGTCCGTAGCCGTGTCCGTACTCGGTGGCCATCGACGTCGTCCGTTCTGCTCGTCCCGGGTGCCCGCTCGTCCGCGGCCGTCCTGTCCCTGTCGTACCTCCAGCCTGCTGGACCGCGGGTCGACGGACCATGGAGTCCGTCGGCCTCTCGGGCGGGGGGTTTTCCCCACCCCCGGAGCCCGACTACCGCCCGCGCGCGCCCTCGTCGCCCCGGTCGCGCCAGGGCAGCTCCGCGGTCACCGTCGTCGGGCCGCCCGGCGGCGAGTCGACGACGAACAGCCCGTCGACCGCGCCCAGCCGGTCCGCCAGGCCCCGCATCCCCGTACCGCCGTCCAGCCGCGCACCGCCCCGGCCGTCGTCCCACACCTGGAGGAGCAGCCGCTCCTCCGTCCGCCACACGTCGACCGACGCCGACCTCGCCCCGCTGTGCTTGCTGACGTTCTGCAGCAGCTCCGAGACGGTGAAGTACGCGATGCCCTCGATGGCCGCGGCCGGCCGCGCGTCCAGGTCCGCCGTCACCTTCACCGGCACCGTGCAGCGCGAGGCGACCGAGGACAGGGCGGCGTCGAGGCCGCGGTCCGTCAGTACGGCGGGATGGATGCCCCGGGCGAGATCCCGCAGCTCCTGGAGCGCGAGCTTCACCTCGCCGTGCGCCTCCTCGACCATCAGCGCCACCGTGTCGTCGGCCTGGCCCTCCAGCAGCTTCTCCTTCGCCAGACCGAGCCCCATCGCCAGGTTGACCAGCCGGGCCTGCGCCCCGTCGTGCAGATCACGCTCGATGCGCCGCAGGTCGGCGGCGGCCGTGTCGACCACGACACCCCGGTCCGACTCCAGCTCGGCGATCCGCCGCTCCAGCTCGTCGGAGGGCGACAGCAGGCCGCGCACCATCGCCCGGTCCGCGTTGGCGAGCCCCCGCGCGATGAACGGCAGCACCGGCCACAGCACGAACAGCGAGGTCAGGGTGATGGTGAAGGTGAGGATGCCCCAGGGCAGCCGCATGAAGTCGTAGAGCACCGTGCGCCAGCCCACCGGGTCCTTCAGCGCCATCCACAGCTTCGGCACAAACCCCCTGGTGCTGCCCAGGGGCAGAGGACTCGGCTCGTCCACCCGCACCCCGAGCAGCGCCCGGGCGCGTTTGCGCTCCAGCCTGCCCAGCAGCCGGGCGCCCATCAGGCCGGCCGCGAGCAGCGGGAACCCGATCACCGTGATCGTCAGCGACGCCCCGGTCACCAGCACCGTCATGACGTAGACGAATCCGAGCAGCGAGGCCGGGAGGTTCGCCAGGAGGTGGGCGATCTCCTTCCAGGTGTGCCGGTCGTAGGCGAAACGGGCGGGCGGCGGGCCCTCCTGGTGTCCGGGCGGCAGACGGGCGTCGTCGTCCAGGGGCGGCAGACGGCCGCTGCCCGTCGAGGGGAAGTCGTCGCTGTATGCGGACGGGAGGCGGTCGCTGTGCGCGGGCGGGAACGGGCCGCTGTCGGCGGACGGAAGGCGTTCGGTCATATGGGTCAGCGTGCCGCCTGACGGGCCCCCGCGCCATGAGGTGGGCCGCCGCGACGCCCTGGGGAAAACCCCACCCCGGCATGTCCATGCGTGACTGCCTGCTTACCGTCTCTTTAGCAGGCCCTAGACTCCCGTGCGTACAGATCGTCGACAAGCAGGTCACCGGGACGCACGGGAACCCGGTGACTGGGCACACGTCACAGGGCACGCGCCGCTGGGCACGCGTCACACGGCACGCGTCACAGGGCCCGCGCCGCTGGGCACGCGTCACAGGGCACAGCCGCAGGGCACCAGTCATACAAGTCGGGTCACTAGGTCAGGGAGCGAGGGACGGACGTGCCGGAACCGACCGTCGTCGTGGCGGCGGACTACTTCCAGTCCTACTCGGTCGTCGGACTGCTCGCCGTCGTCGGCGTGCTGTTCGTCGCCGTCGCCTTCGGAGCGGGGCGCCTGCTGCGGCCCGTCGTACCCACCCCCGAGAAACTCCTGACGTACGAGTGCGGGGTCGACCCCGTCGGCGAGGGCTGGGCCCACACCCAGGTCCGCTACTACGTCTACGCCTTCCTCTACGTCGTCTTCGCCGTCGACTCGATCTTCCTCTTCCCCTGGGCCACGGTCTTCGCCGCGCCCGGTTACGGCGCCGCCACCCTCGTCGAGATGTTCGTCTTCCTCGGCTTCCTGGCCGTCGGCCTGCTGTACGCCTACAAGAAGGGCGTCCTGGAATGGACGTGAACCCGGAAGCGGCCACCCCCGAGCCCGTGTACCTGCCGGAGCCCAAGCGGCTGGGCGCGCTCGCCCGCCTCGCCCCCGAGCCGATGAAGGTGGTCCTCAACTGGGGCCGCCGCTACTCGCTGTGGGTCTTCAACTTCGGTCTCGCCTGCTGCGCGATCGAGTTCATCGCCGCGTCCATGGCCCGCCACGACTTCATCCGCCTCGGCGTCATCCCGTTCGCGCCCGGCCCGCGCCAGGCCGACCTGATGGTCGTCTCCGGCACGGTCACCGACAAGATGGCGCCCGCCGTGAAGCGGCTGTACGAGCAGATGCCCGAACCGAAGTACGTCATCTCCTTCGGCGCCTGCTCCAACTGCGGCGGCCCCTACTGGGACTCGTACTCCGTCACCAAGGGCGTCGACCAGATCATCCCCGTGGACGTGTACGTCCCCGGCTGCCCGCCCCGGCCCGAGGCGCTCCTCCAGGGCATCCTGAAACTCCAGGAGAAGATCGCCCGCGAGTCGCTGGGGGAGCGGTACGCGTCCGGCACGGCCCGTCCCTCGACCGCCGCCCTCCAGAGCGGCCTCGTCAAGCCGCCGGCGGCGGGGCCCCGTTCGGCGGAGCTCCGTTCGGCGGAGTCCGGTGCGGCCGAGCCGCCGGCCGCAGACCCCGGTTCGATCGGGTCCGGTCCGGGCGGGTCCGGTCCGGAGGGGGACGCGCGATGACCACGACCGGCTGGCTCCCGGCCCCCACGGCCGACCTGTTCGGCGCCGAGGCCACCGCCGAGGAGTCGTACGAGGTCCTCACCGTCGACGTACCGCCCGCCGCCTGGACCACCGCGCTGCGCACCGCCCGCGACGAGCTGTCCTGCACCTACTTCGACTGGCTGAGCGCCGTCGACGAGCCCGGCACCGGATTCCGCGTCGCCGCCCACGTGGTCGCGCTGTCCCCGGTACGACGGCTCCTGCTGCGCACCACGGTCCCCCACGAGACGCCCGTCCTCGCCTCCGCCGTCGACGTCTACGCGGGCGCCGGCTGGCACGAACGCGAGACCCACGAAATGTTCGGCGTCGTCTTCGAGGGCCACCCCGCACTGGACCACCTCCTCCTCCCCGAGGGCTTCGAGGGGCACCCCCTGCGCAAGGACTTCGTCCTGGCCGCCCGCGTCGCCAAGGCATGGCCCGGCGCGAAGGAACCCGGCGAGTCCGAACACGGCGGGCCCAAGCGCCGCCAGATGCTTCCCCCGGGCGTCCCCGACCCCAACGAGTGGGGCCCCCTCAAGGGACAGCTCCCCCCGGCCCCGACCCGCCCCGCCCGCGCCACCACCCGCCCCACCGGCGAACGCCCCCCACGCCGAGCCCGCTCGGCCTCGGAGGGCTCGGCCAGCCAGTCGACGCCTGGCGCGACGGACACGGCGACTTCGGGGGCGGGGGCTTCGGTCACGCCGGGAGCGCCCGGTGCGCCGCGGCGTGCGCGTTCGGCTTCGCAGGGTTCGGCCAGCCAGTCGGCACCGCCTCCGACGACGGACGCGACGACTTCACCGACGGCCGATGCGCCAACCTCGCCTACGACGGGCGCGGCGACTTCACCGGCGGCCGAGGCACCGGCCTCGCCTACGACGGGCGCGGTGACTCCTCCGGCAACGGCTGCGACGACTTCGCCGGCCTCGGAGACGGGCTCGCCCACTGCCCCGCGCAGCGCGGACGCCCCCTGGCACCACGCCCGCCCGGCCCACACCGAACCGAAGCGGAGGACGGACTCGAAGCCGCGGACGGACTCGAAGGGGGAGACCGACTCGAAACCGGGGACGGACTCGAAGCCCGAGGCCGACTCGATGCCTGAGATTGGCCCGGAGCCTGAGGTTGGCCCGAAGCCCGAGGTCCAGCCGGAGTCGGAACCGGGGCCGGGGTCGGAACCGGGGCCGGCGTCGGAACCGAAGCCGGGGTCTGAGCCCGAACCGGGGTCTGCGCCGGAACCGGGCCCGGAGGCCGGTGACAAGCGGAGCCCTGGAGCCGAACCGGCGTCAGCACCCGGCCCCGCCCAGCCGCCCGCCCACACTCCCACTCCCGAAGACCCCGACCCCGCAGGAGGCCCGCAGTGAACGACGCTCTCGACGTCGCCCTGCGTCTCCTGATCGTCTTCGTCGTCTTCCTCACCTTCCCGTTGATCGTCGGTCAGACCGAGCACAAGGTGATGGCCCACATGCAGGGCCGCCTCGGCCCGATGTACGCGGGCGGCTTCCACGGCTGGGCCCAACTCGTCGCCGACGGCGTGAAGTTCGCGCAGAAGGAGGACGTCGTACCCGCGGACGCGGACCGCCGCGTCTTCCAGCTCGCCCCCGCCGTGGCCCTCCTCCCGTACCTCCTGGTCCTCCTCGCCATCCCCATCGGCCCGCAGGAGGGCGCCGTCGGCCAGGTCGTCGACGCCGGCATCTTCTTCGTGCTGGCCGTGATGGGCGTGGGCGTGCTCGGCTCGCTCATGGCCGGCTGGGCCTCCGCCAACAAGTTCTCCCTCCTCGGCGGCCTCCGCACCGCCGCACAGCTCCTCGCCTACGAACTCCCGATGCTCCTCGCCGCCGCCTCCGTCGCCATGGCGGCGGGCACGGTGTCGCTGCCCGGCATCCTCGACGCCTTCGAGTGGTGGTGGCTGCCCTGGCAGATCGTCGGCGCCCTCGTCTTCTTCGTCGCCGGCCTCGCCGAACTCCAGCGTCCCCCCTTCGACATGCCGGTCGCCGACTCGGAGATCATCTTCGGCGCCTACACCGAGTACACCGGCCTGCGTTTCGCCCTGTTCCTCCTCGCCGAGTACGCCGGGATCGTGGTCCTCTGCGGCCTGACCACCGTCCTCTTCCTGGGCGGCTGGCACGGCCCCTGGGGCGCCGACGGCCTCGGCTGGGTCTGGACCCTGCTGAAGACGGCCGTCCTCGCCTTCGTCGTCATCTGGCTGCGCGTCACCTACCCCCGGCTCCGCGAGGACCAGCTCCAGAAACTCTCCTGGACCCTCCTCGTCCCGCTGTCCCTCGCCCAGATCGCCCTCACCGGCATCGTCAAGGTGGTGATCTCCTAGTGGCCCCCCTCCCCGGCGCCGGCCTCGCCAAGGGCCTGGCCGTCACCCTCCGCACGATGACGAGGAAGACCGTCACCGAGCAGTACCCCGACGTCCAGCCCGACCTCCCGCCCCGCACCCGCGGCGTCATCGGCCTGTTCGAGGAGAACTGCACGGTCTGCATGCTGTGCGCCCGCGAGTGCCCGGACTGGTGCATCTACATCGACTCCCACAAGGAGACGGTGCCGCCCGCCGCACCCGGTGGCCGCGAACGCAGCCGCAACGTCCTCGACCGCTTCGCCATCGACTTCTCCCTGTGCATGTACTGCGGTATCTGCATCGAGGTCTGTCCTTTCGACGCCCTGTTCTGGTCCCCGGAGTTCGAGTACGCCGAGACCGACATCCGCGAACTCACCCACGAGCGCGACAAGCTCCGCGAGTGGATGTGGACGGTTCCGGCCCCGCCCGCCCTCGACCCCGGCGCGGAGGAACCGAAGGAGATCGCCGGCGCCCGCAAGGCCGCCGACAAGCTCGCCGCGGCCCAGGCCGACCCGACCGCACCGCCCGTACCCCCCACCGGCACCACTCCGCACGCCGACGAGCAGGCCCGCGCGGCCGAGTCGCCCACCCGGCCGACAGGTGACGCGAAGCAGCAGACCGACCAGCCGCGACAGGAGGACGGGGCATGACCCTCGCAGCCACCGCCGGCCACCTCGCCGCGGACACCGGCCACGGCTTCCTCTCCCCGACCGGCGTCGAGGTCGCCTTCCTCCTCGTCGGCCTGGCCACCTTCGGCGCCGCGCTCGTCACCGTCACCACCCGGCAACTGGTGCACGCCGCCCTGTGGCTGGTGGTCGCCCTCGGCGGTCTCGCCGTCGAATACCTCCTCCTCACCGCGGAGTTCATCGCCTGGGTACAGGTCCTCATCTACGTCGGTTCCGTCGTCGTGCTCCTCCTGTTCGGGCTGATGCTCACCAAGGCCCCCATCGGCCGCTCCCCGGACGCCGACTCCGCCAACCGCTGGGCCGCCCTCACCGTGGCCCTGGCCGCCGCTGCCGCCCTGGTCTGGGTCGTGGCCGACGCCTTCCGCACGACCTGGATCGACCTGGACGGCCCCGCCGCCGGCTCCACCGAGGTCACCGGGGCGAGCCTCTTCCAGAACTGGGTCCTCCCCTTCGAGGCACTCTCCGTCCTCCTCCTCGCCGCCCTGGTCGGCGCGATCGTCCTGTCCCGCAAGGCCGACAGGGACGCCGCGCCCCCCACCTCCGTTCCGGGCGCCCGCACCCCCGGGCCTCCGGCCGCGCCCCGGACCGGCCCCACCGAGCGGACCTCCCCTCCCGACGGGACAGGCAACGCCGACAACGAAGAGGCACGCTGATGCACCTCGTCTATCCCGCCGTGCTCGCCGCCCTTCTGTTCTGCACCGGCCTGTACGGCGTCCTCGCCCGCCGCAACGCGATCCTGGTCCTGATGTCGGTCGAGCTGATGCTCAACGCCGTCAACCTGAACCTCGTCGCCTTCGACGTCTGGCTCAGCAAGGCCGCCGAGGAGACCCTGCACTCCGGTCAGGCGCTGACGCTGTTCACCATCGCCATCGCCGCCGCGGAGATCGGCATCGGCCTGGCGATCGTCCTCGCCGTCCACCGCGCCCGCGGCACCGCGGACATCGACCGGCTCCGCGAAACCGCCGAGGGCCACGAGTCGGACGCGGCCGACGGCGACGCCGAGACCGGGACGACCGCCGAGAAGGCCGAGGCCGCCGCGTGACCACGACCACCCTCGCCGTCCTCGTCCCCTTCCTGCCTTTCCTGGGCGCCGCGGCCGGCCTGCTGCTGGGCCGCGCGGCGCCTGGCTTCGTCCGCCCCCTGGCCGTCCTGCCGACCCTCGGGGCGTTGGCCCTGGCCGTGGTCGTCGCCCTACGGCAGGGCGGTGACCAGGCCATCGACTCCGCGACCGAACTCACGCCCACCGGTTCGGTCCCGATCGAACTCGCCCTGCACATCGACGGCTTCGCCGCCCTCGTCGCCGTCGTGGTCGGGTTCGTCGCCACCTGCGTGCAGATCTACTCGACGGGCTACCTGCGCGACGACCCGCGCTACCCCTCGTACGCCGCTCTCGTCTCCCTCTTCACCTCCGCGATGCTGCTCGTCGTGTACTCCGGCGACCTGATCGTGCTGCTGGTCGGCTGGGAGATCATGGGCATCTGCTCGTACTTCCTGGTCGGCCACTACTGGGAGACCCCGGAGGCCCGCGCCGCCTCCATCAAGGCCTTCCTCGTCACCAAACTCGGCGACGTCCCCTTCCTCATCGGCCTGTTCGCCCTCGCCACCGACGCCGGCTCGTTCCGCATCACGAAGGTGCTGAGCACCGTCGCGAGCGGCGGCCTCGATCATCCGACGCTGATCGCCCTGCTGCTCCTGGCCGGCGTGGCGGGCAAGTCGGCGCAGTTCCCGCTGCACACCTGGCTGCCCGACGCGATGGCGGGCCCCACCCCTGTCTCCGCGCTGATCCACGCGGCGACCATGGTCGCCGCCGGCGTCTACTTCGTCGCCCGCCTCCTCCCCGTCTTCCAGGCCTCCTCCGCCGCGATGATCGTCCTCGCGGTCATGGCGGCGGTCACGATGGTCGGCTCGGGAGTCGCCGCGCTCGCCCAGGACGACATCAAGCGTGTCCTCGCCTACTCGACGATGGGCCAGCTCGGCTACATGACCGGCGCCCTCGCCGTCGGCGACCGTGGCGCCGCCGTCTTCCACCTCCTGTCCCACGGCGCCTTCAAGGCGCTGCTGTTCCTCGCCGCCGGCGTGATCATCCACGCCACCGGCACCAACTCGCTCGCCGCGATGTCCCGCATGCGCCACCTGGCCGACCGCGTCCCCGACGCCTACTGGACGATGACCGTGGCGCTCCTCGCACTCGCCGCGATCCCCCCGTTCAGCGGTTTCTTCTCCAAGGAGTCCGTCCTCGGGGCCGCCGAGCACGTGGCCACCGGACACACCGAGCAAGCGCCCGGCGCGGCCGGCTGGACGGTACTGGTCGCCGGTCTCGTCGCCGCCCTCCTCACGGCCGCCTACGCGACCCGTCTGTGGCTGCTCACCTTCCGCGGTCAGGGCACCGAGGCCCCCGACCACGGACGGCAGCCCCTCACCATGACCGTGGTGCTGTGGGTGCTCGCCGTCCCGTCCCTCGCCCTCGGCGGATTCGCCTACCGGACGCTCCCCGACTGGTTCGACGGCCGCGACCTGACCCCCACCCTCACCACCTCCGTCCTCGGCACAGGTGTCGCACTGATCGGCGGGATCGTCGTCTACGGAGCCTGGCGCCACACCCGTGCCACCGCGGCCCGCGTCCCCCTGGGCGCCGTCGCGGCCCACCCGGAGGGCGACGCGGGACTGGTCGAGGCCGAGGCCATCGCCAGCCACGAACCGGCCTACGGAGACGTGGCGTACGCCCCCGACCCGGCCGACCCCGGCCGCCTCCTGCTCGGCCCGCTGCACCGGCACGCGGCCGACGGCTTCCACCTGGACGCCGTGTACTCCACCGTCTTCGTCCGCCCGGTACAGGCCGCGGCGACTCTGGTCCGGTTCCTCGACCGGGAGGTCGTCGAGACCTACGTGCGCGGCGCGGGCGCCCTGCCCCGCTGGCTCGGCGCCGCCGTACGACGGGCCCAGACAGGCAATGTGCAGACCTATGTGAGCGCGCTGCTCGCCGGCACCGTCGTCCTCGCGGTCGCCGCCGTCCTCGTCGCCACGGGAGCGTGAGCAGGCGTGATCGATATCAACGAGTCCGTGATGCAGTTTCTTCTGGCGTTCATCGTGGTCGGCCCGCTCCTGGGGGCGGTCGCCGCCCTCCTGCCGGCCCCGCCCGGACTGAAGGGGAAGTCGCCCGAGCAGGCCGTGCTGCGGCACGGGGTGACCGTGACCGGCGTGATCCTCATCGCGGCGATCGTCCTCGCGCTCGGCTTCGACCACGACCATCCGTCGAAGATGCAGGCCACGACCGACATCAGCTGGATCCCCGCGCTCGACGTGCGCATCCACCTGGGCACCGACGGCATTTCCCTCCCCCTTCTGGTCCTGACCGCGCTGCTGACCTTCCTCTGCGCGCTCTACTCCTACTTCAAGATGCCTTCGGGCCCGTCCCCCAAGGCGTTCGTCGCTCTCGTGCTCGTCCTCGAGTCCGGCACCCTCGCCACCTTCGCCGTCCTCGACCTGCTGCTCTTCTTCCTCGCCTTCGAGACGGTCCTCATCCCGATGTACTTCCTCATCGCCCGCTGGGGCGGCGCCCAACGGACTCAGGCCGCCTGGAAGTTCATCCTCTTCACCCTGCTCGGTTCCGTCGTCATGCTGCTGGGCCTGCTCCTGATCGGAATCAAGGCGGGCACATTCGACATGGTGGCACTCGCCACTGACAACGGCTCCTCGCTGACCACATCCGTGCAGGTCACGGCCGTTCTGGCGATCGGGATCGGCCTCGCGGTCAAGACACCGATGTGGCCCCTGCACAGCTGGCTGCCCGACGCCCACACCGCCGCCCCGACGGTCGGCTCGGTCCTGCTGGCCGGCGTCCTGCTGAAGATGGGAACGTACGGGTTCGTCCGGATTCTCCTCCCGGTGGCACCGGACGGCTTCCGCACCTTCGCGCCCTACCTGGCCGCCTTCGCCGTCGTCGGCATCATCTACGGATCGCTGGCCTGTCTGGCCCTCGCCAAGCAGGGCGCGAAGGGCGACCTGAAACGCCTCATCGCCTACTCCTCCGTGGGCCACATGGGCTTCGTCCTGCTCGGCATCGCCACCATGACCCCGACCGGCGTGAACGGCGCCCTGTTCGCCAACATCGCCCACGGCCTCATCACCGGCCTCCTCTTCTTCCTGGTCGGCGCCCTCAAGGACCGCACCGGCACCACCGACCTCGACACCCTCGCCGACAAGACCGGCGCCGCCCTCTACGGCAGGAGCCCGCGGCTCGGCGGCCTGCTCGCGTTCGCCGCGGTCGCCTCCCTCGGCCTGCCCGGCCTCGCGGGATTCTGGGGCGAGATGCTGGCGCTGTTCGGCGCGTTCAACCCCGCCGCCGCCCTCAGCCGCCCCGCCTTCCTCACCTTCATGGCGATCGGCGCGTTCGGCACCCTGCTCACCGCCGCGTACATGCTCGTCGTGGTCCGCCGCGTCTGCATGGGCGCCGCCCCCCAGGAAGGTACGACGATCGCCGACGTCCACGCCTACGAACTCGCGGCCTGGACCCCGCTCGTCGTGCTCACCGTCGTCGCCGGCCTGTGGCCCAGGGCACTGCTCGGCCTGACCGACCCGGCCGTGCAGCAACTTCTCGCAGGAGGCACCCGATGAGCTCCGTCGTCCAGTCCGTCGACTGGCTCGCCATCGCGCCGCCCACCGTCACGGCGGCGGTCGGACTCGTCGTCCTCGTCGCCGACCTGTTCGTCGGAAAAGCCGGCAAGGCGCTCCTCGGCTGGGTGTCCGTCGCGGGCCTCGCCGCCTCCGCGCTCCTGCTGCTGCCCCTCCTGAACGGCGACCGCAGCACCTTCTGCGCGAACGGCGAAGCGGACCTGTGCAGTTACACGGCGGACCGTTTCACCCTCGTCATCCAGCTGCTGGTCCTCGGCGGCGCCCTCCTCGCCGCCCTCCTGTCGGTCACCACCCTCAAGGACGACGACAAGCGGCTGCCCGAAGGGGAGTACTGGTTCCTGCTGCTCTCCTCGGCCGCCGGCGCCGCCCTCCTGCCCGCCTCCCGCGACCTCGCCACTCTCGTCGTCGCCCTGGAAGTCGCCTCCCTGCCCGCCTTCGCCCTCGTCGGCCTCAGGCAGGGCGACCGCAAGTCCTCCGAAGCGGCCCTGAAGTTCTTCCTGTCCTCGGTCACCGCCACCGCGGTCAGCCTCATGGGCGTCAGCTTCGTGTACGCCGCCACCGGCACCCTGTACCTCACCCGCATCGCCGACCGCATCCAGCACGTCGACGGGCAACTGCACACCCTCACCCAGACCGGCGTCGTCCTCACCCTCATCGGCTTCGCCTTCAAGACCGCCGCCGTGCCCTTCCACTTCTGGGTGCCCGACACCTATGTGGGCGCCCCACTGCCGATCGCCGCCTACCTGTCGGTCGTCGGCAAGGCGGTCGGCTTCTCCGGCCTGATCCTCGTCACCGTCGTCGCACTCCCTTCGTACGCCGACGTCTGGGGACCGGCACTCGCGGCGCTGGCCGCCCTCACCATGACCGTCGGCAACGTCGGCGCCCTGCGCCAACAGGCCACGCGCGCGTACAGCGCGGTACGCCTCCTGGCCTGGTCCTCCGTCGGCCAGGCCGGCTACCTGCTGGTCCCCATCGCCGCTGCCGCGTACTCCGAGGACGCCGAGAAGTCGATCGGCTCCACCGTCGCCTACGCCCTCATGTACGCGAGCGTGAACCTCGGCGCCTTCGCGGTGGCCGCCCTGGTGGGCCGTACGAAAACCCTCAACCGCATCTGCGACTACCGCGGCCTCTACGCCTCGAACCCCCTCGCGGCCCTCCTCCTGGCCTTCTTCCTGCTCTGCCTCGCCGGACTGCCGCCAGGCATCATCGGCCTCTTCGCCAAGGTCACTGTCTTCTCCGCCGCCGTCGACGCGGGCCTCGGCTGGCTCGCCGTGGTCATGGCCGTCAACGTCGTGATCGCCCTCTTCTACTACCTCCAGTGGACGGCCCTGCTGTTCCGCGCCCCGGAGGGCGAACCCGTCCGGCACCGCGTCCCCGCCCCCCTCACGGCCGCGATCACCCTGACCGCGCTCCTCGGCCTCGCCCTCTCCGGAGCACCCCAGCTCGCCCTGCGCTTCGCCGACACCGGACTCTTCTGACCCACCGGCCCACCGACCCACCGACCCGGGCCCACCGGCCCACCGACCCGGGCACGGCTGTCCACCGGCCCTGGAGACCCGTGCTTTCGCTACGCGCGCGTGGGGCACCCGAAGCGCCACGCGCGCGTGCCTCACGCCGCCGCCGTCACCCGGACGGACGACGCGCGCAGCCGTACGCACAAGGGAACTAGTGGTCCCCGCCTGGCGTTGACCAGTACGGGAGGGTCCACTGGACGTGACACCACGGCACCGGTGGCAGACGGAGATCGACGGACAGGATCAGCAGGCGAAGGGTTCCCCTGCCGCACCGCTTGGAGGGCGTACCGTGCACCGCCGGCACAACGGGCTCAGGACCGCAGTACTCCTCGGGGGGCTGTCGGCACTCATCATCCTCATCGGCAGTCTCTTCGGCCGCATGGGGCTGATCATCGCGGTCCTCGTCGCCCTGGGCACCAACGCGTACGCGTACTGGAACAGCGACAAACTGGCTCTACGCGCGATGCGCGCGCGGCCGGTCAGCGAGTTCGAAGCCCCCGCCCTGTACCGCATGGTCCGCGATCTCTCCACCCAGGCCCGTCAGCCCATGCCCCGCCTCTACATCTCCCCGACGGAGGCCCCCAACGCCTTCGCCACCGGCCGCAACCCGCGCAACGCCGCCGTGTGCTGCACCGAAGGCATCCTGCGACTCCTTGACGAACGCGAACTGCGCGGCGTCATCGGCCACGAACTCAGCCACGTCTACAACCGCGACATCCTGATCTCGTCGGTCGCCGGCGCCCTCGCCTCCGTGATCATGTTCCTGGTCAACTTCGCCTGGCTGATCCCGGTCGGCCGCTCGGACGACGACGAGGGCCCCGGCCTCCTCGGCATGCTGCTCGTCATGATCCTCGGCCCGCTCGCCGCCGGCCTCATCCAAATGGCCATCAGCCGCTCCCGGGAGTACGAGGCCGACGCCTCCGGCGCCCAGCTCACCGGCGACCCGCTCGCCCTGGCCGGCGCCCTGCGTAAACTCGAATACGGCACCAAGCAACTCCCGCTGCCCCCGGAGCCGCGGATCGAGACGGCGAGCCACATGATGATCGCGAATCCGTTCCGTCCGGGCCAGGGCATCTCCCGGATGTTCTCGACGCACCCGCCGATGGCGGAGCGCATCGCCCGGCTCGAGAAAATGGCAGGTCGCCCCCAGTGAAAACCATCCTGAACGTCATCTGGCTCATCCTGAGCGGCTTCTGGCTCTTCCTCGGATACATCGCCGCCGGCTTGCTGCTGTGCATCACCATCATCGGCATTCCTTTCGGCATTGCCGCATTTCGTATTGGCATCTACGCCCTGTGGCCCTTCGGGTACACGACGGTGGAGCGCCACGACGCCGGTGCGCCCTCCTGCGTGGGCAACGTCCTGTGGCTGGTCCTGGCGGGCTGGTGGCTCGCCCTCACCCACATCGTCACGGGTGTCGCCCTGTGCCTGACGATCATCGGAATCCCGTTCGGTATCGCCAACTTCAAGCTGCTGCCCGTGTCGTTGCTCCCACTGGGCCGTGAAATCGTCCGCACGGACGAGCCGTTCGCGACCCGCTGACCGACGCCTCTCGCGGTCACGACCCATCTCCCGCCTGCGGCAGACGTCGGTTGTCCACAGCCCGGAGGTTTTCCACAGCCTGGTTGTCCACAACACGACGGTTGTCCACAGGCCCGGCCTGACGGTCGGCGCCGTCCCGCATGATGAATCCATGACCGAGATCGAGCAGTTGCCGACAGCACCGGGTGTACGAAGGGACGCAGGGGCGGAGTTCCGCATACCCGCAGCCGCCGCACAGCCCGTCTGAGAGACGGCTTCCCTGAGGGCCGCCGCAGACCTGCCCATCTGTCGGCGGCCGGATCTGCCGCGCACCCGCTGGCAGCCCGCGTGCGGGCCCGTCGCCTGTCCCGCCCGTCTACCGGCCGCCCACCGACCAGCGGCCTACGGACCGGTTACCCGCCGACCACCGCCCGCCGGCCCACACCCGACGGCCCATCGACCGGCCGTCTACCGCCCGTCTACCGCCCGTCTGTCGGCCCGGCGCCGCCCTGCCGCCCCCGCACCCCGTACGCGATTCCACCCAGCACCAGCACTCCCGCACCGGCGGCCACCGAAGCCAACGGCAGTGCGAACGCCAGCACGACGCATCCCAGCAACCCCACCGCCGGCACCACCCGGACCGCCGGAGCGGACCCGAGCGTCCAGGCGGAGGCGTTGGCCACCGCGTAGTACGCCAGCACACCGAAGGAGGAGAACCCGATCGCGCCCCGCACGTCCACCGTGGCCGCCAGCACCGCGACCACCGCGCCGACGGCCAGTTCCGCCCGGTACGGCACCTGGAACCGCGGATGGACGACGGCCAGCGCACCCGGCAGATGCCGGTCCCGCGCCATGGCCAGCGTGGTCCGGGACACGCCCAGAATCAGAGCCAGCAGCGAGCCCAGCGCGGCCACCGCCGCACCCACCCGCACCACCGGCACGAGCCCGGGCACCCCGGCCGCCCGCACCGCGTCGGCCAGCGGCGCCTCCGCACGACCGAGACCCCCGGCCCCCAGCACCGAAAGGACAGCCACCGACACACACGCGTAGACCACCAGTGTGATCCCGAGGGCCAGCGGGATCGCGCGGGGGATGGTGCGCGCCGGATCCCGCACCTCCTCGCCCAGGGTCGCGATACGCGCGTATCCGGCGAACGCGAAGAACAGCAGACCGGCCGCCTGCAGCACGCCGTCCGCACCTCCAGAGACCCCGCTGTCCAGCCGCCCGGCGGCGGACGCCCCGGACCCCAGACAGACCACGACCACGGAAGCGAGGACAGCCAGGACAACCGCCACGATCGCCCGGGTCACCCAGGCGGACTTCTGGACACCGCCGTAGTTCACCGCGGTCAGCGCCACGACCGCGGCGACCGCCACCGCGTGCGCCTGACCGGGCCACACATATGCGCCCACGGTCAGCGCCATGGCCGCGCAGGAGGCCGTCTTGCCCACCACGAACGACCAGCCCGCCAGATAACCCCAGAACGCGCCGAGCCGCTCGCGCCCGTACACATAGGTGCCGCCCGAAGCCGGGTACAGAGCGGCCAGCCGGGCCGACGACGTGGCGTTGCAGTAGGCGACCACGGCGGCCAGAGCGAGCCCCAACAGGAGCCCGGAGCCGGCCGCGCGCGCCGCCGGCCCCAGTGCGGCGAAGATCCCGGCCCCGATCATCGAGCCGAGCCCGATGACGACGGCGTCGCCGACGCCCAGCGTGCGCCGCAGTCCGGCACCGGAGAGACTCATACGCCGCACCCTACTGACCGGTGCAACCGCCGGGTGTCGGCCCGACGTCCTCCTCCTCGACACGACACGAACAATCGCGCGACCGACGGTAGGCACGCGCGACGAGCAGGGCGCCCGAACCACGGGCACAGCCTGTCCGGACCGACATGACAGCGCCCGGACAGCGCGGGCACAGCACGAGAGGGCAGGTTCACCGCATGAGCATCATCAGCTGGATCATCCTGGGACTGCTGGCCGGAGCCGTCGCCAAGGTGCTGCTGCCCGGCCGGGATCCCGGTGGCTTCATCGGAACCACCCTCATCGGCGTCGCGGGGGCGTTCATCGGCGGCTGGATCTCGGCCCGCTGGCTGGACCACCCGGTCAGCAAGCACTTCTACGACGGTGCCACCTGGGCGGCGGCGATAGGTGGCTCACTCGTCCTCCTGATCGCCTACCGCCTCCTGTTCGGCAACTCCCGAGACTGAGAACCCGGCCTCGTTCGCGGCCCAGCACGCCTGAGCGCGACCGAGGGGGGAGCCTGTCGACCTCGGTCGACAGACAGGAAGGGCGGGCACCGGCCGGCAGATCGCCCGCCGGGTACCCACCCCTCCTCGTACGCGCGCCGGGCGCGAACCACCGGCTACCGGTAGTTCACGAACTGCAGGGCGAACTCGAAGTCCTTGCCCTTCAGCAGGGCGATGATGGCCTGCAGGTCGTCGCGGCTCTTGGAGGTGACCCGCAGCTCGTCGCCCTGCACCTGAGCCTTGACACCCTTCGGGCCCTCGTCACGGATGATCTTCGCGACCTTCTTCGCGTTCTCCTGGGAGATGCCCTCCTCGATGGAGGCGAAGATCTTGTACTCCTTGCCGGAGAGCTGCGGCTCGCCCGCGTCCAGCGCCTTCAGCGAGATGCCGCGCTTGATCAGCTTGGACTGGAAGACGTCGAGGACAGCGTTCACCCGGTCCTCGGAGTTCGCCTCCATGAGGATCTTCTCACCGGACCAGGAGATCGAGGCGCCCACGCCCTTGAAGTCGTAGCGCTGCGAGATCTCCTTGGCGGCCTGGTTGAGGGCGTTGTCGACCTCCTGCCGCTCGACCTTCGAGACGATGTCGAAACTGGAGTCGGCCATGTCCTGTGGCTCCTTGTATCGGGGTACGTATCGGGTGCGTATCGGGGTACCTGGGGGCGACCGCCGAGCCCGGCGTTGCCGGGGCCGCATCCGGACAAGCCTAGCCACCCACGGTCCTGCGAGCGCAGATCAATCAGGTGGCGAAGCACCCCTCCGTATCGGGTATCGTTTACGTCGTTGCCACAGCGCACCGCCGAAAGTCGGTTCGATGGGCAGCAACCCCCGGCGGTGTGCCCGAGCGGCCAAAGGGAGCAGACTGTAAATCTGCCGGCTTAGCCTTCCCAGGTTCGAATCCTGGCGCCGCCACACGGGAACCAAGGGTCCGTGGTCTGCCTAAACAGCAGGTCACGGGCCCTTAGCCTTGTCCCCTGTGAACTAGCGAGCTGTCTCACGCTGTCTCGCGTTCGAACGCCGTGTCTCGGAATCCACGGACGGGGTGTGGACGGGATTTCAAAGGGTCAGCCCCGCAGTCCCAGCCGAGCCGAGATCTTGGCGTTCGCGGCCTCATCGCCGTCCTTGAGGAACTTCGCGTATACCCGAAAGAGCACGCCCACGCTGTGGCCGGCCCGCTCCGCCACAAGCTGTGGCTCAACACCGGAGCTGAGCCACGTGGAGACGGCGGCGTGACGTAAATCATATGGCCGCTTAGCCAGTGCCGAATCGAACTGGGATGTGGTGAGCGCGCGAGTCCGCGCCTCCGCCCACACCTCGCCATACCCTGTGTCCTGGATCAATCCGCCTCGCGACGTCTGGAAGAGCCGGCCATCCGGAGCTGTCCCGTACGCGGTGACGTGCCACCGCAACAGGGCGACCAGTTCGGGCGGGATGGGGACATGCCGAACGGCCTTCCGTGGGCGGTGCTTGAGTCCCCTTCTGTCATGCGACTCGCCACTGTCAGTCCATGCCGATCCGGAACGGGGACGGGTCTCCCTGAGCTTCAGCAGCCCCCATCCGCGTCGAGGTAGGTCGCAGTCACGGAGCCTTAACCCGATGACTTCGGCCGGCCGCGCTGCGGCGAAATACATGCAGCCGAAGAACGCCGCGAGGCGGCGTCCGCGCGGGCTCTGGTCCCGCACGCCGGCCAGCAACTTGGCGACCTGCTCGGGATTGGGAACGCACGCAGGATCGACCTCTTCGACCACCTGCTCGGGTGCCTTCCACTTGATGCGGGTGAGCGGGTTGTCGGTAAGCAGCTCAGCCTCTACGGCGAACTCAAGGGAGTTGTAGAAGATCGCCCGCTTCCGACTGATCGTCCCCGGCGCCGCTGTCTTCCCGTCCAGCTTCCTGGAGATGGCCCGGAGACCGCTCCGCACGAGCACGAGATCCGAGAGTGCCGACGTTGCCAGCGACTTGCGCTCGAACCATTCAAGGATCTTGGCGACGTCGGGCGGGGTCTCCTCGCTCCAACGGTTCTTGTTGAATGCCCAGCCGTACAGCGCGGTGCGGACGGCCCGTGCATCTGGCATGCCCTTGGTGTCCTTCACGAATGTCGGTGTCACGGTCGCCATTGCTTCGGCGAGCGTGCGCCGCGTTGAAGCGGGGGAGTCGTCCCACTTCATCTCGATGTAGTTGCGTGCGTGCTCGTACCAAGAGATGTCACGGGCTTTGGCGACACGGGACTTGGGTAACCCGCTGTCGACGTCGAACGGTTCGCCCTCGCGAGCCGCGGTGACGAGCTGTGCACGTCGGCTCTCTGCCAGCCCCAGGGTCAGGAACGACTCCGAGTGTTCGCGTTCTCCTACCTTCCAGCGAAGTTGGTAGGGCTTCCGGTACTCGCGCTTCCGGATCGCCCAGACTTTGAAGGTGTAGCTCCACTCGGTCACGCGACTTCCAGTTCGTCCTTGAAGGCGTCCAGGACGCTACGACGTACACAGATACGGCCAGAAGGGGTGCGGCGGGCCTCCGGGCCGATGCCATGGTTACGCCAGCGGTACCAGGTGGCCCGGCTGATGCCGATCTCTTCCAGAGCGTCGCTCAGCGGTACCAGTTCGTCTTTCGGCGCACGGCGCCGGCGGGTGGGCGTACTCATGCGTAGATCTCCTTGAGCCGAGGCGAGAGCGCAGGGGCAGGAAGTTGGCGCCACAGTCCCGTGGGTCGCGGACCATCGCGGACCACCCCCGTTGACCTGCGGTTTTGCTGCCGTTGCGTCCGGACCATCGCGGACCACCCGTCGGCGGATGGTCCGCGATGGTCTCGTTTCCGGGGTAGGTGAATGCGCAGGTCAGGCAGGGTGGTCCGCGATGGTCCGCGACCCAGCGGAATGTGCGCGGCGTTCTACTCGGATGCGTCCTGGGAGGGGCGTAGGCCGATTCCGGTGTAGGTGCGGATGCGGTTACCGCCGTCGCGAGGGCGGGTGAGGCTGAGCTGTGGGACGACGGACAGGAGGTTGCGGCCGAAGATCTGTTTCGTGCCGTGGCGGACGCCGTTGTCCTCGGTCCATTCGCGCCAGACGTTCCACAGGTCGTCCACGGCGACGGTGCATGCCGGGCCGGTGTTGCAGCGTTCGCGGACGAATGCGCTGGTCGGTGAGGCGGTGTCCTGCATGGTGGTGATGGCTTCCCGGCTGGACTGCGGTTGGGTGATTCGCCCGTTGCGCTGGAGACGGGCCAGTCCGTCCAGGGCCCAGTTGAGGATGCCGGGCATCTCCGCGGTGAGGCGGTCGGTGAGGGTGGGATCTTCCTTGCCGAGCCAGGACACCCGCATGCTGAGCAGGATGAACCGGTTGGCGATGACTCCGGATGAGTCGCCGAAGTGCGGCAGTTCGTTGGACAGGATCATCAGCCGCGAGGGCACCCGGCCTGTCCACGGTTCGCGGAATTTGCGGTCGATGTCGATCGTGTCGTCGCCGGAGATCGTCAACAGCCTCTCCACGACTTGAGTGTTGTCGTTCCCGGAAAGACGGGCGTCCGAGATGATCGCGAGGGACTTGCCGATCAGCGTGGACAGACCGAAGTTCGTCCCGAGCCCTGCCAGGGTCGGGCCGGCCAGGTTCTCTTTGCCGACCAGGGCTTTCAGTACGCGGGCGATGGTGCCTTTCCCGGAGCGGGAGGGGCCGACGATGAGCAGGATCTTCTGCTGGTCGGTCCGGCCGGACAGGACGTAGCCGAACCACTCCTGAAGTGCGGCGATGGTGTCGGGGTCGTCGGGCCAGAGCTGCGCGAGGAACCGTTCCCATGTGGGTGCGCTCGCGTCGGGGTCGTAGGCGAACGGCACGGACACGAGGTTGAAGAACTCCGGACCGTGCGGTAGAAGGGCCCGGTCCTGGATGCGCAGCAATCCGTTCTCACAGGCCACGATGGGTCCTTCATCCTGGCCTGTGGAGCCCTGGTCATCGATCCACGCAGGGACATCGGTGTCTGTGGGCAACAGGGTGATCGCCCCCAAGGCGTCGAGCAGGTTGCCGATTTTTTGCTTTGTCGGGGCCCACTGATGCTGCTCCGGTTCGCCCTTTTTGTTGGGCTGGATGTACACGGCGTGCTCCAGGCGCTCATACATGGCTTTGCGTACCTGGGCGTCGTCCACTTCTCGCCAGGAGGAGCCGTTCCAGTGCATCCATGACGCCCGCCAGCGCCGACACACCAGTCGCCCGTCCTCGGTCTGCCAGTCCGGCAGCAACCGGCGAGCGACAGCCAGTGGGTTGGTGGGCGAAGGTAGTTCCTCGCTCTCCGTGTCGGTGGCGGGGTGCTGCATCATGCGGTCTTCCTCCCTTCGGCGAATGCGGGGGCTGTTTCGATGCAGGCGTCCTTGTGGACGCTGTAGTCGGTGATCAGCGCGGCCACGGCGTGCGCCCCAATGGCGGTGCCGGTCTGCCCGCAGGCGCAGGCGTAGGCGGCGGTGGGGGTGTCGCCGTGCTGCTTCCACCAGCGCGCTCGGTCGTCGTGGGAGCGGTAGATCGGCGGGGCGTAGATGCGGAGTCCGGGCCGCTCCGGGGTCGGGTTCTCACTGCTGTGGTTTCTGCGAGCAGCAGGGAAGTGCTTCGGGCGGGAAAGAGCAGTGGGGACGCCTTCGGCGACGCCCTTTCGAGCGGCCACGGCCGGCTCTGCGGGGGCCGGTTCGGCGACGTGCGGGCGGCTGGGGGTGGTCTGTTGGCCTTCCAAGGGGGGAGGGGGTGGGGTGCTCATGCCGCGTCCCGGGGGCGGGCTTTGCGCAGGGAGCTGTCCAGGGCGCTGCGGATGGTGGCGCGGCACTCGGCAGCGGTGAGTCCGCGCGTCTCCCCCGCCCCTTGGAAGGCTTCCTCCACCACGTGCCGCGGGAGGTCGCCCCACGCGACGAACCGCCCCACCTTGAACGCGGACCGGTTGAGCGTGATGTTGCCCTCGCCCTCCGGCGCCCCGACCACCGCCCGGCACTCCCGTTCCAGGGCCGCGGTGGCGGCGCGGCTGCCGCTGACCGTGGGCCGCACGAACGGTGTGACCGGTTGCGGGGCCGGCGGCGACTCCAGCAGCCGAAGCAGCCATGCGGGCACTACGGCCGGGGCCGTGTCGTCGGTGATGGCGTACGGGCCGGCCGGGCTGGTGCTGCCGGCGGCGACGACGTATCCGCCCCACGCGCGGGTGTCGACCAGCGGCGCGAGGCTTCCTGCCGTGTTGGCCAACCGAGTGTCGTCCGGTGCGGTGAAGTACAGGTGTTCTCCGCTGCTCGCGGTCCGCGTCCGGTAGGTGGTGGGGACGGTGTGTCCGGTGCGCTCGCAGAGCGCTCCAAAGGTCACCGCGCCGGTAGGCGCGTCCACATTGCTGTTGTCCTTCGGCACGTCCAGATCGACCACTAGCAGCCCGGAAGGGCCAGTGGCGATGCCGACGTTGAACGGGCCGGCGGACCAGGTGGCGCGGATCCGGTCTGGGTCGGTGGTGGCGCGTTGCTCCCACTTCTGGTGCCCTGCCTCGCAGGCTCCGGTGCGGGTGCAGGAAGCCTCTCCGTGCAGCGCGGGCCGCTTCGTGCCGGGTCGGAGGGGGAAGACGTGCCAGCCGCGCTCAGCGGCCGTCAGAGCGGCGGCGAGTAAGACCTCTCGCGTGTTGTCGGTGGATTGCGTCATCCTGGGTGTCTCCAGTTCCTTTGATGGGTGCTGGTTGGCAAGGGCGGCCCCGGATTCTTTGGTCGAGAGACGGGGGCCGCCCTTGGCGTAGCTAGGTGTTCTTGCCGCGGGCGAGTTTGAGGGTGATGCCGCCGGCTCCGATGGGTCCCGCGGCGCCGCCGATGATGGTGGCGGTGTGTGCGGCGACGTCCATCAGCCAGCACAGCGCGGCGACCACACCCCAGGTGCCGAGCGCGGCGGCCCCGGCGATCGCGAACGGGATGAGCAGCCGAGCCCACGGGAACGGCGGTGGGGTGTCGTTGATGACGAAGACGACCGGCTGTCCGGTCGCCTGGGCGCGCTGGTAGACGTCGGCGGGGATGTGCGGGGCGATCTGGCCGGGCGGAAGTTGCTGGCTCATTTCAGGCTCCCTTGGGGTGTGCCACGGGCCCGCGCCAACTGGTGGCGCGGGCCCGTGCGGTGGGTGGGTGTGCTTGTCGCGTTGCTTGTCGTCTGGCTTGTCGTGCGGCTTGTCGCCTTGCTTGTCTTGTCGCTTGTCTTGTCGCTTGTCGCCTCCCAGGTCACAAGCCGTTTTCGGGCCTCACAGTCCCGGTAGGCGACATGTGGTGAAGCGGGGACGACAAGCGACAAGCGATCAGCCCTCGGTCGTGTGGGAGCGGTGCACATACCGGGCTTTGGTCCCCTCGCCGACGCGAACGGCGGTGCCGTCGGCCAGCCACATTTTCAGCCAGCCCACGACTGTCTGACGCGTCGTCCCGAACCCATCGGCGAGTGCGCGGGCGATCGCAGATGCTCCGGTGCCTGCGGGGCCGGCGGCGAGCAGCGCGGCGAGCGCGGCCTGTTGCGCGGGGCTGTCCTGCTCCTCCCGCAGCGCCGACAGGTTCAGTCCGGCCGGCCGCTCCGGGCCGTCGCCCTGCTCGCTGGTGTGGGGTTCGGGTGCGGTGCCGAACTGCGCGTCGATCTCCTCCCGGAACCGGCGCGCCAACGCATCCTCCGGAGACTCCGGCTGCTCGCTCAGCGCGGACAGGCGCAGCGCCGACGTCGGCCCGTATGGCTCGGCGTCGGTGCTGTCGTCGTAGGCGACCTGGTCACGCATCCATGCGGTGCGCTCCGCATCCCAGCGACGCGCGTAAGCAGGCCCGGCCGCCTTGGCGGACACGTCATCGAGCGTCGGATGCCGGTCGGAGGTGGCGGCGGTGATCTCCCGGATCTGGTTCGGGAGAATCCGCCACCCCTTGAACAGGGCGGCCGGTGACTCCGGGGTGCTCATGAACCCGGCGCCCTTGTGTGGGGCCTGGTCCACGCGCAGGCCGCGGGAGCCGGGGAACATCTTGGACAGGTCCATGCCCTCGGTCTCGCCACCGGTGAGGGCGACGCGGACCTTGGCTTCCCGGCGGATCATCAGGTTGCTGAGGACACTGCCGGTCGCCCCGAGGGCGGTGAGGACGGTGCGTACGCCCATGGCGCGGGCGATCCGGATGACTTCCAGGATCTTTTCCCCGAGCTTGCGGACGGCTCGGTCGGTGCTGGCCAGGATCTCCGCGCCCTCATCGATCACCAGCATGATCTGAGGAATCTGTCGGCTGACCGGCAGGAGATCGGTGTTGGCCTTGGACAGCAGGGCTTGGTAGCCCATCTTGCGCTGCTTGGCCACGCGCACGGCCGCGTCGAGCATGGTGAGGGCTTCGTCGTAGGTGCCGGCGAGCCAGTCCACACCCGGCCGCACCGGCTTGCCGTCCTCCCGCACGAGTTCACCGTTCAACGCCGGGAGGACCCAGGGCAGGCCGGCCGATCCGGCGTTCAGGTCGATCACCCACGTGAGCATGTCCTCGGCGCGGGCGAACCCCGCGAGGATGGAGTGGACCATGTTCGTCTTGCCTGACCCGGTTGGCCCGACGATCAGCGCGCACTGCTCCCGGAGATAGGCCCGGATCTGCTCCGCGTTCGTGCGGTAGCCCCACGGGATGCCGGTGTGGATCGACAGTGTGCTGTAGTCCGTCGGGTAGTCGCGCTTTTCTTCGAGGACGTTGACGGTGGTCACGTCGAGGATGACGCGGCCCTGGTGGATGCCGGGGCCCGCGGTGGCGGTGCAGCCGTGCGGCAACCGGGCGTCCGCGGACAGCCGCGGGGACTCGGCTGCAATCTTGTTCCAGGTGGCGCCGCCGGGCGGGAGTTCAGCGTCGATGGAGAATCCGGCGCCGGTCTCCCACATCTCCACCCCGACCACGCGCACGGTGATCGAGCAGACGCGTTGGATGCGGTCGACCCATTCCGCGGCGATCGCCCGCCGCTCCGCGGACAACTCCGCGGCGATCTGTCGTTGCTCAGCCGCAGCGGCTTCGTCTTCGCGCGCTTCTTCGTAGAGGGCGACGGAGCGTGCTGTGGCGCCGATGCCGACGCCGATGGTGGCCAGGGAGCCGAGGGCGGCCCAGGTGAGGACGCCGTGGGTCATGGCCCAGGTGGTCCAGCCGGCCCCGATGAGCCAGGAGGCGGCGCGGGTGGCGAGGGTGCGGCCGGCGTTGCGTACCCGGATGCCGGCGACGGTGTGTCCGAGGGCGCCGGCCACGCCTACGGCGAGGGCCCAGCCGGGGGGCATGGCGGTTGCTGCGCCGCTGGTGGCGATGGCGAAGGCTCCGGTGGTGGCGGACAGGGCGCCGGTCACGGGTCCGTGACCGGCCGCCCAGTCCAGCACCGGACCACTGCTCTGCTGCTGTTTGGCGGTGGCGGTGCTGCTCATCTCAGACGTTCCAGCCCTTCTCTGCCTCGGTGCCGTTGCGGGGGTCCTCGTGGCGGGCGATGTCCTGCGCGTGGACCTGCCGGAACGTCGGTCCCATGTCCTCGGCGATGGACACGGCGTTCATCAGCGCGGCGTAGATGTCGTTGAAGCCGTCCGCAACCTGCTTCTCCAGCGGGAACTCGGAGTCGGAGCGTTCGGCGAGGAACTTCATCACGGTCGCCACGAACGTCAGCGCGCCCGGGAGACCTTCGACCATGGCCAGGATCTCCATGCAGCCATCGGGCTCGTAGGTGTTGGCCGCGGCCGCCATCTCCATGGCGTGGTCCTCGAAGTTGAATCCGGTGTTGATGGACACGTGCTCTCCTTCGATTGCGGGGGTGTTCGTGCTGGTGGGAACCGTGGCCGCGGGCCGCTGGACGCCGTCCGCGATGCCTTCCGTGCCGTCCTTGGCGGCCTCCGCGTCCGCGGTTGCCTCCTGCTCGCGCTGCTTGTCGTGCGCGGTCTCATCCCGGGCCGCGCGCTGCTCGCCGGCGGTCTGCACCATGCGGCGGTACAGGCGCCGGCCGGGGTGGATCAGGGCAGGGATGCCGAACTTGCGGCCGATCCACGTGGACAGGCAGCCCAGCAGCCCGACCGGCAGCGCCAGCAGCCCGGCGAGCAGTCGCCGGCCCTGAAAGCGGGCCGCGGAACGGCGCAATGCCTGACGTGCCGCCTTACGAGCCGGTGCCTTACGGACCTGCGCTCGCTGCGCGGCGACGGTGTTGCCGGCCTTGGCGTCCCGCTTGGTACGCTGCTTGGCGATCGCCGCGTCCCGCACGGCACGTACCTTGCGGGCGGCGCCGCCCAGTAGACGGCCGCCCAGACCCGAACGCTTGACCGCTCGGTTGTTGCCGGCCACGGACTTGGCGTTGCGTCGGGCGTCGGCGACCGCACGTCGGGCGTTGGTGGTCTGTGCCCGCTGCCCGCCGCGCGAGCCGGCGGTGTCCTTCCGTGCGGCCCGCAGAGCCTTGACCTGCCCCACCCGACTGGCAGCGCCCTTGCCCGAGCCCAGTTGGTGTTTGGCCGGGCCGTGCGGGCTCTTGCGGAGGGTGTTTCCGCCGGTGGTGGTGCTGCCGTGGCGGGTGGCGCTGCCACCGGTTCGGCGGTGTTGGCCGGGCACCTTGCCCGACCGGCCACCGGAACCCACGGAGCGCGAGCCGGCCGAACGACCGCCGGAGCTGCGGCGTGTGCCCGCACCCGAGCCGTGCTGTCCCATCTTGCGGGCGGCTGAGCGGCCGGCGGTGCGGGCGGCGGACCGGCGTGCCTCTCGGCGCGGGTCCGGCTTGCGGGATCGGGCGGCGGCGACCGTGCCGAGGACGACCATGCCGGTGGCGGCGATGGCCGCGGCGATGGGGCCGCCGGCCAGGGACGCGGCGGCGACCGCGCCGACGGTGCTGTTCGCCCCGGACAGGGCGAGCGGGACGATCGGCCACCCGCCCGGCGTGTGATCGACGTCCGGCACGTGCTTGGCCACGGCGGGCGGGGTGTCGGGGGGCGGGGGTGGTGTGATCGGGGCAGCCTCCACGGCTACCGGCTCAGTGCTGAGGTCCGTCATGCTGAGAGCACTCCTTTGCGGGAGTAGGGCCCGGCCGGGGCCGTGGAAAGTTGCCGGCCGGGCCCGCCAACAGGGAGGATGGTCAACTGGGCGCAGGTCAGAGCTGGTTGCGCTCCAGGGAGAAGAACAAGACCGTGGCGCCGGACAGCGCGGGGTCTTGGGCTGTCACGGCCTGGTAGAGCTGCTGGTACATGTCCTTGCGGGTGGCTCCGGGCGCGGGGGTGCAGGTGCCCTCCTGCGTCATGGAAAGCAGGCCCGGCTTTTCCAGGGACAGCACGAAGAAGTGCGTGCCCTGCTGCGGTGCAACGCTCACGATTCCTCCAGGTGAGGGGTTTTCAGGCGGCGCGCTGTTCGTCGTCGGGGTAGGCGCAAGGCACGCACATGCCGAGCAAGGTGGGGATGACGTAGCCGGCATCCCGCCCGCACTCCGGGCACGTGCGCCGCGCGGTGTTGGCCTTGGACAGAGCCGCCCACTTCGCCGGCGTCATCGGACGGACGGGCTTGGCCTTGTCGATCTCGTAGAGGTAGGCGACCAGTGGGCCGCGGCGCCGGCGGGGTCGTTCGAGTTGCGCGGCGACGTCCTGCCCGCCGGGCCGTAAGCCGCGCGCTTTGAGCTGGCGGATGGTCGCCAAGCCGTCCGGGGCGAGGTGCCATCGATAGGTAGGGATGCTCGCCATGGCGTCAGGCCGTGCTCAGCGCGCGGGGCTGCGCGGCAAGCTGCGCGGCGCGCGCGGTACGGAAGTCACGCAGCCAGTTCCGCGCGTTTCCGGGGTCCACGCCGAATCGCTCGGCGAGATCAGCGGCGGTCGGTTCGATCGGCTGCGGGCTGTTCACGGCGTGCAGGTAGTAGTTCCAGCCGTCCTGCTTCGCGGGCGACTTCCACACCGTCTCCCCGCCCTCCGAGGCACCTTCCGGGCCTTGCGGGTGGAGGCTTGCGAGGTCGCCGCACAGCCGCTCGTACAGTGCTGTGGCCTCGGCGATCTGCCCGTTGAGCTGGGCGAGAGCGTCCGCACCGGACTGGTGGGCGGAGTGAAGCCGCTGGGCGTCGGCGGTGAGGCTGTCGATCTGCTGCCGCTGGGCGTTCGCCTGGTCCTGTGCCTGCTGGATGAGCTGCCTCGCGCGGTGCCGCGCGGCTTCCTCTTCGTGCCGCGCTTCTTCCGCGCGCTGCCGCGCGGAGGCTTCCTCCTGCCGCGCGGCTTCCAGGCGGCCGGCAGCATCACTGCCGCTGGCGAGCAGGCTCGTCTGCTCCTGGCGGACCTGCTCCAGTTCCTGGCGTGCGGTTGCCAGTTCGTCTGCCGCGCGCTGCCGCGCGTCGTCTGCTTCCTGCCGCGCGGCTTCCGCGCGCTGCTGCGCTTGCTGTGCCTGCTCGCTGAGTGCGGAGGCTTCCTGGCGCTGTACTGCGGGGGTGATCGCGAGGTTCTCGATCAGGGTCAGCACGGTCTCGGGCCGGCGGTAGTCGAGCGCCGCGAAGGCGTCCGCACCCGTGAGTGTGGCCAGCCTGCGAGCCAGCGCGAGAGCCTGATCCCGGTCGACAGCGACGTCGGCACGATCCAACGCCTTCTGCGCCTTACGCCGCCACCGTGCAACCTTGCGCGTCTTTCCGCCCTCCAGGGCCAGGCGTAGCCGGTAGACGCGCAGCGCGGCCCGCTGGACCAGTGCCGCGCGGGCGATCGCGGAGGACGACGTGCGGGCATCGAGACCGAGCAGGGCGAACAGTTCCGCCCATGCGTGCTGCCACAACAGCGCCACCAGCCGGGCCGGGCCAGGGCGCGCACTGTCGTCCTGACCCGCCTTGACGTGGTGCAGTTTGCTGCGGAGCTGAAGTTCGATCAACCACGCCGCCAGTGCCGGTACCGCGGCGAGGACGGGGCGGGCCCACCAGTTCGGGGCATGCACCGCGTTCATGGCCGCGGAGAACGCGACCAGCGTCCAGGCGGTGCGGTGCATCAATCGCAGTTCCCGCGTCCACCCCTGCTCGGGGTCGGCGGCGCGATACATCATGACCAGCAGCGTCATCTCCGCGGCATCAAAGACCGAGATGAACGCCACGGCCAGTTCCGTGGGCAGGGCGCTGGTCTGCGTGGCAAAGCCCCACAGGCCATGCACGCTGACCGCCACACCCCCGAGCGCGACAACGGCCTGCGGACCGATCCCGGACAGCCACGCCGACTTGCGAAGCTGACCCAGGCCCCACAGAGCCAGGGCCAGTGCGGCGACCGCGCCGGCCATCCACGACCAGGGGCCGCCTGCCAGGTCAGGGAGCCCGGACAGCGTCATCGCGCGCCTCCTCAACCTGCTGGTCAGGCTCGTAGACGGCATAGACGCTGAACTCGACCCCATACACGGTGGCCACGAACTTCAACTGCGTCCGCGCACCCGCCCGACGCAGCACGACCTTCTCAAAAGGCACGTTGAGCGCCGCGCGCCATGCCTCGACCTTGCTCGGACTGTCGAGCTGCACCGCCAACTCCCGCGGCAGCACCTCACTCAGCGCGAAGTACGCGCCGGGCAGATCCGGATGACTGACCGCAAGCCCCGCCAGCGCGACCAGCACGGTTGCCTGCTCGCTTAAGGCCGCGGAGGAAGGCGTGTCCCAGGTGTTGGCCATCACGCTGCCTCGCCGGTCAGGGTGCGGTTGGTCAGCGCGGCACGCTCGGCGAGCACCTTGTTCGCCGCCCGGCGCAGCCGCCGCACACCCAGCACGGACGCCGGCCGGTCCAGCAGCGCGATCTGCACGTCCAGCAGTTCCAGCTCCGCGTCGATCAGCGGAGCCTCAGCCTCGATCGCATCCAGCTCCGCATCCGTCGGCTCCATGAACAGGGCGAACGCGGTAACAGCGTCCTGAACAGTAACGATGTGTTCCATTGGGTCGTGGTCCCTTCCACAGGTGAACGGCCCGAACAGCGGCCCCGGAGGTGCAACTCCGGGGCCGCGCGCCGTTGATAGTGAGCGCTGCAGGCGATGCCTGCGGCGGGCCGCGAGTGGCGGCCAGAGCCCCGGACAGGGCTTGAACCTGTCGAGCCGCCAAGGGCGGGGCGCGCCGGTCTTCTCCGCCTTGTATCCGACCCCTTCGGGCAGGCGGACCACGGGTTACCGGCAGTTCCCTGTGTGGAGTTTTCAAGGCGCTTGCGCTTCCTTCGAGCCCGTTTCACGGAGCCCTCCGGGCGACATATGAGCAGCCCAATAAGGGACACCCCGGGGCCGCTGTCCTAGGACTGCGGCCTGTCGAGTAAGATCCTGGCGCACAGTCCCAGGACTGTCAACAGTCCTGGGACTGTGTTTCACTGGACGAAGTCGAGAGGAGTGCTGCATGGCGCCCAAGTGGCGAGAGCTTGCGGACCGGCTGGCCGAACAGATCAGGAACGGCGCGTACGCCCCCGGTGCCCAGTTGCCGCAGATCAGGGACCTTGTGGAAGCGGGCGAAGGCTCGAAGTCCACAGTCCATGCGGCCTACAAGGCGTTGGAAACCGAAGGGCTGGTCACGTCGTCACGCGGACACGGCACGGTCGTCCGTGAGCGGGCCCCGCTCAAGCGACTCGGCATCGCGCGGTACGACAAGGCCAAGTGGAGGGACGGCGATGAAGTGGCGTTCATCGCGGACCGTGTGGCGTCCGGACGTACGTACAAGCGGAACGAACAGACCCAGACCGTCAGTCGCGTGCCGGCGTCGGCCACCGTCGCTCAGGCGCACGGTCTGCCGGAAGGTGCGGAGGTGTACGCACGTGCGCGCGTGGTCAAGGAAGGCTCGCAGCCGACGCACACGCTGACGAGCTACTACCGTCCCGAGCACGTGGAAGGGACGCGCATCGTCGACCCGACGCCGGGACCCGCCGGCCGGGGCGGTGGCTTCCGCGTCCTGTACGACGCCGGATACGAGATCGATCACATGCAGGAGACGCTGTTCGCGCGCATCCCCACGACGGACGAAGTCCAGCTCCTCCAACTTGCGCCGGGCGAATGGGTGGTGGAGCTGCACCGCACGACGTACACGGCAGGCGGCACCGTGGTGGAATTCGCGATCGGCGTTCACGCGGCGACACGCTTCGCCTGGACGTACGACTTTAAGGTCCCCGATTCAGCGAAAGCGGAGGGCGAGAGCAAGTGATCTCAGCGCAAGCATGGGCCGACGCTCAACGGCTTTGGGACTTCCAACAGATGGGGCACGAGCTGCGCCCATGCTCCGTCGCGATCGGACTCGGCAGCCACGACCTCGGCGTCGCAAACACAACCGCCGATCTCTACCGCCGGGGCATGATGCCGCTGACCGTCTTCACCGGGGCGACCAGCCGCACCACACGCGACCGCATGCCCCGCGGCGAGGCTGAGCACTACCGAGAGCGGGCGATGGAACTGGGAGTGCCTGCTGATGCCATCCTCGTGGAGCCGCGGGCTCGGAACACAGGAGAGAACATCCGCTTCTCTCGCGCACTGCTGGAAGAGCACCAGGTCGCAGTAGCGTCCGTCCTGCTGGTCAGCAAGCCGTATGAGGAACGACGAGCCTACGCAACCGCACGCAAACTATGGCCCCAAGTCGAGTGGGTCAGCGCGTCCACACCCATGACCCTGGCTGACTATGTCGACTCGATCGGAGACGCACGCCTGGTCATCAACATGCTGGCCGGCGCGCAGCAGCGGCTAATGCTCTACCCGCAACAGGGCTTCATGGTTGAGCAGTTCGTACCCGAGGACGTGGCTGCAGCGTACGAGCGCCTACGCGACGCCGGGTTCACAAGTCGACTCGTGGCGAATACCGCAGAGCCGAAGTGACGAGACCACGGGCGCTCTTTGAGGCCTGCTGCGACCAACCTGGGGCATCGCAATGGCTCTGGCCGCTCGATTACTCGTCGATCGAGGCGATCACTTCCACTTGCCCTTCGCCCGGATGTCGGATCGTTGCGACAGTCGGGTTGTTATAGTCGAATACAATACGCGTGAAGTCACCCTCATAATCGTCCGGCAGTTCGTTATCGGAGACAAGGAACTGAACAGTGCCGGGGGCTTCTTCGACACCCTTGAGGAGTCGATTATAAATAGCACCCCAGGTTCCGACCGCAGTATTCAGTGCCAAACGGGGACCGTCGATGATGAGCATGGACGGATAACGGGTGTCTGTTTGCCTTGCAGCCGTGATCAGTGACAGCCAATAGGCGATCTGAGTAGCCGTCATCGAGCCACCACCACTCATCAGGGCCTTGCTGAAGGGTTTCCCATTGATGATCGGCAGATAGTTCGAACGATCGAATCCGGCCGATTCAACTGTGGCGATGTCGAGGTTCATCACGGTCTCTCGAAACTCTTGTTCAATCAGCGAGAACACTGAGTCCCTATGGACAGCCAAAGTTGCCTTACGTGTCGAGATATTCGCCTTCAATCGATCTTGATCTGACCGCAGCCCTCGAACCTTTTCGGCGATGTCTTCTACGCGATCCCACTGCTGTAGAGCAACCTCGAAGCCTTCCTGGCGTGTGCGCGCCGTAGCCATGCGATCCGAAGCGTCACTGAAAGCCTGCAGCCTAGGGGTCACACGTTGCGAGGTCCGCGCTTCGAGAACCTCAGTGAAGTGCTTAATGAGCGACTCGCGTTCCACGATAGCAACTTGAGATTTTTCCAGCTGCTGCTCTGTCACTTCTTTCTGCGCGCTCATTTCGCCCAGTTGCAGGTCAAGCTGCTGAAGCTCGTAGCTATCGGCAGCACCCTCGGGTGAAACCGGATCCGGTTGCAAGCACAACCGGCATTTATCCTCATCGACAGGACGGTTGCTCAGTGACTGCATGCACCGAGGGCACACTGAAAACTCGATGTTGGCTAGCCTGGCACCGGCGTCCCGCATGCGTTCGAGTCGAGCGTAATCGGCCTTAACCCTCCGGTGCTCCAGGTCGATCTCATTACGGTCGCGGATGAGGTCTTGAGCGACAGCGCGAGCCTCGGCCAGGGAACGCTCGGCGTCTGTCAGTAGATCCCGATAGGCTTGAGTCTGTCGGTCGATTACTGGATCGAGTTCTTCGCGAAGTGAATTCAGCTCCTCGCGGGCGGCCTCCTGCGCTGATACGGCCTCCCTTAGCTGTTCTTCGACTTCCTCCCGACTGCTGGTATTGGTGTCATTCAGGAAATCTAGAACCGTCTTCAAATTCGTGTCTGCAGCATCGATCTTGCCATTTAGTACGTTTACTTGCGATTGCATGGAAAGGATCTCAGGATCAGTCAGCTTAAAAAGCAGCTCGAATACTGCTTTTCGCTTTGGGTCGTAGTATCCGTCCCTGCTGTCTGCGATGTCCTGATTAATGGCGTACTGTGGGATGTAGATGTATTTAAAGATGTCGCCGAACGTGACTCGACTTCCGGGCTTGCTGCTCTTTCCCTTCTGTGCTGCGGCCTTAATGTCATCGGGTAGCCCAAGCTTTGCCAGCAAGAATGTGTTGTAGCTTGCCTCTCCATCGACGGGAAGGTCAGGGAGGCGCTCCCCGGTGCGCTTGTCGATTACGCGGACATTCTTGCGCTTAGCCGCATCAAGGCTGCGCGTGATGAGGTATTCGTCCCCACCGATATAGATCTCGATCACCACATCATGCACAGCGTCCGTAGCGACTGTGGCAAGACGCGGCTCACCTGCGGCGAAGGCGAATTTGACCAATTCAAGAAGAGTCGTCTTGCCAACTCCCGTGGGCCCTTCGAGAACTGTGAGATCAGATTCGAAGTCGTACCTGACGGTTCCTTCGGTGGTGTGCAAGCTCAGTGCACGGAGACGGAAATCAAAGCTCACTGGATTACCTGCCGATGCGGACGATCCATCAAGGTGTCAAGCTTTAGGTAAATCAGATCTTTAATGGTGTTTCCGGTCATGCCGGCTGTTGCGTCGGCGATTGCCTCGCTGCGTTCAGCCAAGGCTTTCCAGTCCCGGACTTTCCCCATGTCATCCGCTAGACGACGACCTTCTTTGGTCGTTGCTAGTGCGACACTTCCCTTCCTCCCTTTTGCGTACTTCAGGAGGCCGCGACCGACCAAAGCGCCGATGATCGCGTAATACCGGTCATCCCAAGGGCCGTATTTGTAGCGAATCATGGGGGCTTCTACTTCTGTCGGTGCTTCGATTTCCTGTTGCGATAAGTTGAGGCGAGGGTCCGAATCCGAGAGCTGCTCAAGGACTTTAGGAGCAAGGGCTGGATACCTGAGCAGAAAATCTAGCTTGGCCAACTTTGTCAGGCCATCTAGTTTTCGCGCATGGCCAGGAGCCTTGGAGACAGCATTGACCAGCAGGAGGACGCGGGCTTGGTGATACGCTAGATCGTCGCGGAGTAGGGCAAGCTCCAGCTCGTCGTAGATAACACTCATGCGGCGCTCCCCCTATTCTCTTCGCGGAGCCTATTGATTTCAGCTGTTACGTCAAAGATCTCGCTGAACCAAATCTTGCATTCGTTGGTCAAGTCATTGATTCCCCCCAAGAGTAGATCGGGATCCATTCCTGTGGGGATTTGATCTTCGGTGAAATCATCAAGTGCATCTTGAAGGGCGATCCAGAATTGAGCGCCCCAGTCGCTCTTTGAGCGCATCTCAGGTGTGTCCGACCTGTCGCTTACACGCAAAAGGAGCCGACGAAGCCTATCGCGCTCAGCAAGGGCCGTAGGGTCTCCACTTAGACGACCACTCCAATAGCGCTGATAGTCTCGTCGCAGCTGCTCTCCCCGCTCGACACTATTATCCGAGCATTTCCCTCTCCGCATCTTGATTGCGGCCCGACTCAACCGGATAGGGGAGGCTAGCGAGCCGTAGGCGGAAGGGTTAGCGACGGCAGTCATTACAGCTAGATCGATATCTTGCATTGTTACGATCCGTGACGCTAGCGCACGTTCTCGGTCGGCGGAAGTAGGGACCTCTGAGCCGTTCGCGAACGCCAGTACTGGCGAAATGATCGCATCGGTTCGGGGGCCGGCGGCCTTCATGCGCGTAAAAAATAGGCCGTATACGACGTTCCAGACAGCCTCATAGGGCACGTCGAAACCGAGAAGATCGACCACGGGCTTAGCGCACTTCGTTGGCGCAGCAAACCCGATGTCTGCTCGCCGTGTTGCCTCGGCTTGAATGTTCAACATGGAGATAAAGCGAGCCACTTGGTGCCGTTGCTCATCCAAGGCGACCTCACCTTCACTCCCCTCGATCCAGTCATCAGGTAGAAATTTCCCGCTATTGGCGTGGATAGTGGCGTGAAATTTCTCGACGGACGACCGATGTACGTCAGGAATGGTGAACTGATTTGCCGATTGGCGGAGTTCCCGCAAAGCCCGCATCGTCGCCTCGAGTTCCTGCACGTCTCCTCGTGCAAGGCCTCCAGACGTGGCAAGTCTGCAAGTTGGCTTCTCCTGCAACGCCCGCCACCTAAGGAAGAGGTGCGCAAGACCCCCTTCGTGGGCAAGCTGATTCAAAGTTCGATAGGCGTCAGCAGAGGGGTCTCGATGCTTGGCCGAGACCAGCTCCGCGGCGTCGCCGTGGATAGCGACCCAGTCCTCGTGGTACTCGCAGAGGATTCGCCGGGATTCATCGTCTCGCAGGCGCTTGTTGGCTCCGAGAGCTTGCCGGTAGAGCTCCAAGCCGTCTGCCGCAGCCATGGATGCTTGCCAGTCGTAGCGGTCAAGTGTGTTGGCGCCCCAGTCATCGGGTTGCGGCACAGTCACTACAAGCTCTGCGGCCGTCAGCTCCGGCTGTTCAGACAACGTGCCCCCGCCCCGTATCACGCTTGACCGTCCGTGGATCGTCGCATGATGACCCACGGACGCGCAGCAGTGCTGACAAAACGGCTTTGTGTACATCTCCACCGTCGCCCATGACGCTGCCGGCGCTGGCTGCGATGCCCTAGCTGCGGACGGCACGCGGACGGGCCCCGTGAGACGAGGAACGGTTGCTGGCGTTTCTGCAGGTCAAGCTCGTGCAGTGGGACCTGTGATCGAAAGACTATAGATCTGCTGCCGGGCCCGTAGCTGGGCCGTCCTCGGGCCGTGCGAGGAGGGCCAAAGACGACCACCAGTGGCCAACAACGACCGAAGGGGCCCGGCAGAGTGCCGGGCCCCTTCGGTACGTCTGTGCAGCTAGACCCACGTATCCAGCCACATCCGGGTTCTCCATTGGTCGATCGGGATCGCGGTGCCGGTGTACAGGGGCCAAAAGTAGATGGTCATCCGGGCTGGTACGGCCACACTGTGACTCCGACTCCGATACTGCGGGAGGAACGATGGGCGAGAACCCTAAAGCTCTTGAGCACGAGGACGGCATCGTGTGGACGGAAGACGTCGAGCGGTTCGACTACGTCAGGCAGTCGGTCGAGTTATCCGTTTCAACCCGCAGGCGTCCGGTCCCGTGGACTGGAAGCGGCCGACGCGTTGGATACGCAGTGCTTCGCCCCGACGCCCCGGCGGGAGACGTGCCAGGCAAGTTCACCCGACGCGTCTTCTGGGTTAAGGACTACGACAGGTCCGAGCAGCCGAACGGCACGTACAAGACCTCAGCGCCTAGCGAAGCAGTTGACCCTCGAACGATAGCCCCGGGTGTCTGGGGTGACCTCACTGAACGAGCATGGGGAGCGCCCTTCTCTGAGGCCTAGGACTCCGGCAGTCGAGTCCGTCTGGTGGACGAGACGTGGACGGCTCAGCCGTCGGTGAAGGCGTTCTCGCGTATCTGTACAGGTCAGCGCAACCTCCAAGCGGCCTCGCTGGGGGGACTGTAAATCTGCCGGCTTAGCCTTCCCAGGTTCGAATCCTGGCGCCGCCACACGACCGAAAGGGTCTGTGACCAGCAGCGATGCTGATCACGGGCCCTTTCGTCGTTGAGTAGCGGTGCGCGATCGCACCTGCGGCGGTCACGTCCCCCTCTGGGGGTGGCGGCGTGGCGAAGATCATAAAAGCGGGTTCGCGGCGCGCGGGTGTCGCCGGAACGCGCCCCACGGCTGACGCACGCGCGCCCCACTGCTGGCGCCCGCGCGTCCCACGCGGCCCGCCACCCGAACGCCCCGCGCACCGGCCGGCGGGCCGGCCCCACGGCAGCTGGACGCCCTCGCCTCATGGGTCCCCGCCACCCCGCCGCGGCCTTGCCGACCGCGCCCCCGCCCGAGGCACACTGGCCTCATGGTCTCTCGTCGTAGACGCTGTCCGGAATGCCGTCGTGACATCGCCGTCGTGGCCGGGCGGTTCGCGCGGCACGATCCGCCCGGCTCACGCGGGAGCGGGGAGTTCGTCTCGTGCCCCGGTTCGCGCAGGCAGGCGGAACTCGGGGCGGCACAGCCGTCGTTGGACGGGTATGTGGTCGCGGAGTTCCCCGGGCAACTGCCCCTCTTCTGAGGGACCCGTGACGTCAGGTCAGTTTCCCGCCACCGACTTGACCGCGACCGGGACGGGCGTCGAGCCGCCGACCAGTTCCAGGGTCAGGCCGGCCGTCGCCGTGGTGTCCACCAACTCGGCCAGTACGGCGGCCACATCGTCGCGCGGGACGGCTCCGCGGCCGGTGTGCGCTTCGAGCCGTACGAGACCGGTGCCGGCGTCGTTCGTCAGTGAACCCGGGCGCAGGATCGTCCAGTCGAGGGAGTCGAGACCGCTGACGTAGGCGTCGGCCTCGCCCTTGGCGCGCAGGTAGACGTCGAAGACCTCGTCGCCCTCGTGCGCGGGGTCGGCGCCCATGGACGACACGACCACGTGACGGCGTACGCCCGCCCGGACGGCCGCGTCCGCGAAGAGGATCGCCGCGTCGCGGTCCACCGTCTCCTTGCGGGAGGTCCCGCTGCCCGGGCCCGCGCCGGCCGCGAAGACGGCGGCGTCGGCGCCGTGCAGATGCGCCGCGACCTCCTCGGTCGAGGCCGACTCCAGGTCGAGCAGGACCGGTTCGGCGCCGGCCTCCCGCAGGTCGTCGCTCTGTTCCGCCTTGCGGATGAAGCCCGCGACCTCGTATCCGCGCGCGGCGAGCAGGCGCTCCAGCCGCAGCGCGATCTGACCATGTCCACCAGCGATGACAATGCGCATGCCTCCGACCGTACGCCCGGACGGTCCCGTCCGCCGCACGGCTCCGGCCGTGTCCCGGAGGCCGCCGTTCCGCGCCCGTGGCCCGACAACGGATCGGCCGCAGTCCGCCGACCCCGGCACTGCGCCCGCGCGGCGGCCCGGGCCCGCAGGCGCCCGGGTGGCCCGGTTCAGGAGACCTCGCCGCGCCCCTGCCGTGGCAGTCCCGACTCCGCCGACGTGGCCGAGCCGCAGTACTCCCGTACCGCACTCGTGCGCGCCACCACCCGCCCCTGGTGGACCACGATCCTGCTGTACGCCAGGGACAGCGCGCCCGCCAGTCCGTCGCCGCGCACCGCGAGGAGTTCGGCAGGGAAACCGGCCTCGACCCGTACCTCGGGCAGCCCCAGCACCGTCCGGGCCGTCGAACTCACCGTGTCGTACGCGTCCTCGGGGCGCACCCCATGGCGGGAGGACAGCAGGTAGGCCGCCTCGAAAGGGTCTCCGCGGCCGACCGGGTTCGACGCGTCGCGCAGGGCGCCGCTGCCGGCGGCCACGCGCACTCCGGCCGTGCGCAGCAGCCGTACCGGAGCCGTGCCACGGCGGTCGACGGCGCCGCAGCCGCCCTGCGGCAGGCACACGACCGCGACCCCGGCGGCCGCGAGCTGGTCCGCGGTGCGGGCCGCGACCTCGGCGGGCACTCGGCCTAGGCCGCCGCAGGGGCCGAGTGTCACGCCGGGCCGCAGGCCGCCGGCCATCGCCGCGATCCGGGCGAGGCGGGCCGGGTCGGTGCCGTCGGTGTGCAGGTCGACGGGGCAGCCGTGCTCGGAGGCGACCTCCAGGACGGCCTCCACGTATCCGGTCGGATCGGGGTCCGCGTCGGGGCAGCCGCCCACCACGGCGGCGCCCATCTCCACGGCCTCCCGCAGCATGGCGAGCCCGTCGGCCCCGGCCACCCCGGTCAGCACCCTCGGCATGGCGACGGCCGTGAGTTCGATGAGCCCGCGCAGCGAACGCCCGGCGCGCAGTACGGCGGCCAGCGCGTCGAGGCCCTGGACGTCGCCGACGCGTACGTGGGCCCGCAACGCGGTCGCGCCGTGGCCCAGTTGCAGCAGGGCGGCCTCGGTGGCCCGGCGCTGGACGTCCTCGGCGTCGTAGGAGAGCGGCCCCTCGTCGCCGGCGCTGAGCGCGGTGTCGCTGTGGGCGTGCGGTTCCGCCGGGGCCGGGAGCAGGAGGTAGCCGGTGAGGTCCACGCGCGTGCCGCGCCCCGGCGCTCCGCCCGCCGCCAGGCTGCCGGCTGTGCCCACCGCCTCGATGCGCCCGCCGCCCAGCCGTACGTCCACCCGCCGGCCGTCGGTGAGGCGGGCACCACACAGCAGCAGGGCCACCCCGTCCGCCCGGTCGGCGGAGCCCCGGGACCCCCACGAGCCCGACGACCCCGAGGAACCGGTCACTCTCGGAGTTCTTGGTCCCGAGGCGGGCGAGGACGGGTCCGGTGACCAACGGGGCGGCTGCGGCTGGTTGTCGGACATCGCGCTCCAGGGCTCGGGGACTGCTCGCAGGGGGACGCAAGATCACGCAGAGTGAGTCGAGCCTAGGGTGACGAACCAGCCCGTTCCGGGAGGAGATCAATAGTCGTACTGATGTGGCCTTCTGTGACGAGCGCTGCGTCAGAGGCCTACGGGACGTCCGGGAACGCCCGTGGAACGGGGCTCGGCGGCCACCCCGAAACGGATTTGGGCGAACGGCGGCCGAGCGTGTAATGTCTTCATCGCTCGCCCCAATAGCTCAGTCGGTAGAGCGTCTCCATGGTAAGGAGAAGGTCTACGGTTCGATTCCGTATTGGGGCTCTGGTGTGTGAGGTTCCCGTCGCGAGGCGGGAGCCGATCGCATCGCAGCGGTGTAGCTCAGTCGGTAGAGCAAGCGGCTCATAATCGCTGTGTCACCGGTTCAAGTCCGGTCACCGCTACTGACAGTAGCCGATTGCGGGGTCGGTCCTTCGATCGGCTACTCTTTTATGCGTTCAACCCTGTCCCATCCGTTCGTCAAGGAGCACTCACGTGGCTGCCACCGACGTCCGCCCGAAGATCACGCTGGCCTGCGTGGAGTGCAAGGAGCGGAACTACATCACCAAGAAGAACCGGCGTAACAACCCGGACCGACTGGAGATGAAGAAGCACTGCCCGCGTTGCAATGCGCACACAGCGCACCGCGAAACGCGATAATTCAGGCTCGTACACGAGGCCGCCCCCGCAGTCGGGGGGCGGCCTCGTGTCGTTTCGGCGCCGGTTACCGACCGGTTCCGACCGACTACACGTCGATCACGGCAGTTCCATCACGGCGGACCTCAGGTACGGGTCGGCCACCGGAGACAGCAGGAGGTGCCGAGCCATGGCGCTCGACCAGTCCTTCGTCGGGCGGACCTACCCGCCCACCGAGCCCTACGAGGTGGGCCGGGAGAAGATCCGCGAGTTCGCGGAGGCGGTGGGTGACGCCAACCCGGCGTACACGGACCCCGAGGCCGCCAAGGCGCTCGGGCACGCGGACGTCGTCGCTCCGCCGACCTTCGTCTTCTCGATCAGCTTCAAGGCCGCCGGGCAGGTCGTCGAGGACCCGCAGCTGGGCCTGGACTACAGCCGCGTGGTGCACGGCGACCAGAAGTTCGCCTACACCCGCCCGGTCCGGGCGGGGGACCGGCTGACGGTCACCTCGACCATCGAGGCGATCAAGTCCATGGCGGGCAACGACATCCTGGACATCCGCGGCGAAGTCCACGACGAGGCCGGCGAGCACGTCGTGACCGCCTGGACCAAGCTGGTGGCCCGCGCGGCCGGGGAGGCGTGAGCAGATGACAGCGAAGATCGCCTACGGCGAGGTCGAGGTCGGCACCGAGCTGCCCGCGCAGACCTTCTCCGTGACACGCGCCACGCTCGTCCGCTACGCGGGCGCCTCCGGGGACTTCAACCCGATCCACTGGAACGAGAGGTTCGCCAGGGAGGTCGGACTGCCGGACGTCATCGCGCACGGCATGTTCACCATGGCGGAGGCGATCCGCGTGGTCACCGACTGGGCCGGCGACCCGGCCGCGGTCGTCGAGTACGGCGTCCGCTTCACCAAGCCCGTCGTCGTCCCCGACGACGACGAGGGCGCCACGATCGAGGTCAGCGGCAAGGTCGCCGTCAAGCTCGACGACAACACGGTCCGCGTGGACCTCACGGCGACCAGCGCCGGACAGAAGGTGCTGGGCATGTCCCGGGCGGTCGTACGACTCGCCTGAGCCGGCGCGGGGGAAGTGGTGAGGGAAGTAAGGGGCGTCCTCCATGGTGGGGCGCTCCTTACTTGTTTCGCGCCCCCTACCGGCCCGAACGTCGGGGGTCACGCGGGGGTTCCGTCCGGCGGAGATGCCGGCGTTCGGTCCGGGGTCACGCGGGCGTTCGGTCCGTGACGATGCGGGCGTTCCGTCCGGGGTGACGCCGGCGATCTGCCCAGGAGGATCCCGGCGTTCCGTCCGGCGCCTTGCCGGCGTTCCGCCTGCGCGGGCCCGAACGGACCCCGAACCCCGGCGCATCACCTTGACGTAGTTAGTGATTGAGTACTAACTTAGCCGCATGGTCAGGATGAGCGCAGAGGAGCGGCGTGAGAGCGTCATCCGGGCGGCGCAGAGCGAATTCGCCCGGGGCGGGTACTACGGGACGTCCACCGAGGCGATCGCCAAACGCGTCGGCGTCTCGCAGCCGTATCTCTTCCGTCTCTTCCCGGGCAAGAAGGCGATCTTCCTGGCGGCCGCCGAGCGGTGCGTGGAGGACACCATCCGCACGTTCGAGGAGGCGTCCGAGGGGCTTCACGGGGAGGAGGCCCTGCATGCCATGGCCAACGCCTATACCACGGTCATCGCCGAGCACCCCGAACGGCTCATGATGCAGATGCAGATGTACGTCGCCGTGGCCGCCGCCGAGCAGGCCGGTGAGCACGAGTTCGGCGAGACGGTGCGGGCCGGCTGGATGCGACTGTGGGACACCGTGCACCTGCCCCTCGGGGCCGACGTGAACGAGACGACGACCTTCCTGGCGTACGGCATGCTCATCAACTGCCTGGTGGGCATGGGGTTCCCGCCCGGACACCGGGTCTGGGAAGGGCTCTACCCCTCGGCGCGGACCACCGGGCGACTCGAGGCGTAGGGGCGGAGTCGATCCCGGCCCGAGAAGAAACAGCAGGAGAAGGCGACTTCTTGCCCTCTCTTCTGAGCGCAGAACTTAGTCATCAATAACTAACCAAGAATGAATCACTCTCTGGGGGAGCGATGTCACAGCAGACCGAACGTCGCGGGGGAGCTGTCTGGGCCCTCGTCATCACGAGCGTGGCCGGGTTCATGGCGGCTCTCGACAACCTCGTCGTCACCACCGCCCTGCCCTCCATCCGCAAGGACCTCGGCGGGGCGCTCGACGACCTGGAATGGACCGTGAGCGCCTACACGCTCACCTTCGCAGTCCTGCTGATGTTCGGCGCGGCGCTCGGCGACCGGTTCGGCCGGCGGCGGCTCTTCCTCGCCGGGATCACGGTCTTCACCGGCGCCTCCGCCGCCGCGGCCATGGCCACCGGTATCGACGCCCTCATCGTCGCCCGCGCGGTCCAGGGCGTCGGCGCGGCGATCATGATGCCGCTGACGCTGACCCTCCTGACCGCGGCCGTGCCCGCCGCCAAGCGCGGAATGGCGTACGGCATCTGGGGTGCCGTCAACGGACTCGCGGTGGCCTCCGGACCGCTGATCGGCGGCACGCTCACCGAACACGTGTCCTGGCACTGGATCTTCTGGCTGAACGTTCCGCTGGGCCTGGCCCTGCTGCCGCTGGCCCGGCTGCGTCTCGCCGAGTCGTACGGCACCGGCGCCCGGCTCGACGTCCCCGGCACCCTGCTCGCCAGCGGCGGCCTCTTCGGCATCGTCTACGGCCTGGTCCGCGGGCCCGCCGACGGCTGGACCAGCTCCATGGTGCTGACCGGTCTGTTCGCCGGAGCCGCACTGCTCGTCGGTTTCGTCCTCTACAGCGTCCGCGCCAAGAACCCCATGCTGCCGATGCGGCTGTTCCGCTCGCGGGCCTTCACCGGGATCAACGTGGCGAGCCTGCTGATGTTCCTCGGTATGTTCGGCTCGATCTTCCTGCTCAGCCAGTACATGCAGGGCGTGCTCGGCTACTCGCCCACCGAGGCGGGACTGCGGATGCTGCCCTGGACCGGTATGCCGATGCTCGTCGCGCCGATCGCCGGCATCCTCTCCGACCGCGTCGGCGGCCGTCCCGTCGTAGCCACCGGGCTCTTCCTCCAGGCCGCCGGCCTCGGCTACATGGCCGCCGTGGTCACCGCCGACGCCTCCTACGCGATCCAGCTTCCCGGTCTGATCATCAGCGGCGTCGGGATGGGCCTCTACTTCGCCCCGGCCGCCAACCTGGTGATGTCCAGCGTGCTGCCCCAGGAGCAGGGGATCGCCTCCGGCGCCAACAACGCACTGCGCGAGGTGGGCGGCGCGCTCGGCATCGCCGTCATGGCCTCCATCTTCTCCGCGCAGGGCGGTTACGAGAGCGGCCAGTCCTTCGTCGACGGACTGCGCCCCGCGCTGATGACCGGCGCAGGGGTCGTGGCACTCGGCGGACTCGCGGCGCTGCTCATCCCGGCCCGGCGTCCGGGCGACATGGCCGGGAGCACGACCGTCGTGCGGGACGCGGCCCCGGTCCCGGTCCCGGAGACCGTCGCCCCCTGATCCGCCCACGGACACCGCGCCCCACGGACACCGCGCCCCACGGACACCGCGCCCCACGGACACCCCACCCCGCCGGACATCCGACGATCGGGCACCGCACCACCGGTCCCACCACAGGGCCGCCCCACGCACACGCGCCCCCCACGCACACGCGCCCCCACGGAAACGGCTCGGCCCCCGCGGCCGGGCCGTTTCCGTGGCCGTGAGAGCCGCGCTGTCGGTGCCGTCTCGTAGTCTTGGGCGCGTGCTGGAACTCCACGACGCTCCCCTCGCCCCGTTGACCACCTTCCGGCTGGGCGGCCCCGCCACCCGGCTGGTCACCGCGCGGACCGACGCCGAGGTGATCGCCGTCGTCCGCGAGGCCGACGACAGCGGCACCCCTCTGCTGCTCATCGGCGGCGGTTCCAACCTGGTCATCGGGGACAAGGGCTTCGAGGGCACCGCGCTCGTGATCGCCACCAAGGGCTTCGCCCTGGACGGCACGCGGCTGGAGCTGGCCGCCGGCGAGGTGTGGACGGAAGCCGTCGCCCGCACGGTGGAGGCCGGACTCGCGGGCGTGGAGTGCCTGGCCGGCATCCCGGGCTCGGCGGGCGCGACGCCCATCCAGAACGTGGGGGCGTACGGCCAGGAGGTCGCGTCGACGATCACCGAGGTCGTCGCCTACGACCGCGCGGCCCGCGAGACGGTCACCCTCACGAACGCCGAGTGCGCCTTCTCCTACCGCCACAGCCGCTTCAAGTCCGATCCGGAGCGCTACGTCGTCCTGAGGGTGCGTTTCGAGCTGGCGGACGCGGACGGACTGTCCGCCCCCCTCAAGTACGCCGAGACCGCCCGCGCCCTCGGCGTGGAGCCCGGCGACCGCGTGCCCCTCGGCAAGGCCCGCGAGACCGTCCTGAAGCTGCGCGCCGGGAAGGGCATGGTCCTCGATCCGGAGGACCACGACACCTGGTCGGCGGGGTCCTTCTTCACCAACCCGGTCCTCAGCGACGAGGAGTTCGCCGCCTTCCGCGCGCGCGTGCGGGAGCGGCTCGGCACGCAGACGCAGCCGCCCGCCTACCCGGCGGGGGAGGGCCGCACCAAGACCTCCGCGGCCTGGCTGATCGACAAGGCGGGCTTCACCAAGGGCTACGGCACCGGACCCGCCCGCATCTCCACCAAGCACACCCTCGCCCTCACCAACCGCGGCGCGGCCAGCACCGAGGACCTGCTCGCGCTGGCCCGCGAGGTCGTCGCCGGGGTGCGCGAGGCGTTCGGGATCACCCTGGTCAACGAGCCGGTGACAGTCGGCGTCAGCCTGTAGCCAGGAGTTGTCCGGCCGCCCGACAGGGCCCGTTGCCCTCCTCCACCATGACCGGCGGGACAGCTCCTGGTCCCCTCCCGCCCTACGACGTCAGCCAGCCGTCCACGCCCGCCAGCAGCTTCTCCCGCGTCGGCGCGGGGGCCGCCGACGCCCGGATCGACTGACGGGCCAGCTCGGCGAGTTCCGCGTCCGTGAACGCGTGGTGGTGGCGGGCGATCTCGTACTGGGCCGCCAGGCGGGAACCGAACAGCAGGGGGTCGTCCGCGCCCAGCGCGATCGGCACCCCGGCGTCGAACAACGTCCGCAGGGGGACGTCGGCCGGCTTGTCGTACACGCCGAGGGCCACGTTCGAGGCCGGGCAGACCTCGCAGGTCACACCCCGGTCCGCCAGCCGCTTCAGCAGACGCGGGTCCTCCGCGGCCCGTACGCCGTGGCCCAGCCGGTCCGCGCCCAGGTCGTCCAGGCAGTCCCGCACGGACGCCGGGCCGTTCAGCTCACCGCCGTGCGGCGCCGACAGCAGGCCGGCCTCGCGGGCGATGGCGAAGGCACGGTCGAAGTCCCTCGCCATGCCGCGGCGTTCGTCGTTCGACAGGCCGAAGCCGACCACGCCCTGATCGGCGTAGCGGACGGCGAGACGGGCCAGGGTCCGGGCGTCCAGCGGGTGCTTCATACGGTTCGCGGCGACCACCACCCGCATCCCGAGGCCCGTCTCGCGGGACGTCGTCCGCACCGCGTCCAAAATGATCTCCAGCGCCGGGATCAGACCGCCCAGGCGCGGGGCGTACGACGTCGGGTCGACCTGGATCTCCAGCCAGCCGGAGCCGTCCCTGACGTCCTCCTCGGCGGCTTCGCGCACCAGGCGCCGGATGTCGTCCGGCTCCCGCACGCACGAGCGGGCCGCGTCGTACAGGCGCTGGAAGCGGAACCAGCCCCGCTCGTCCGTCGCCCGCAGCTTCGGTGGCTCCCCGCTGGTCAGCGCCCCGGTCAGCGCGTCGGGCAGGCGCACGCCGTGCTTGTCGGCCAGTTCCAGCACGGTGGTGGCACGCATCGACCCGGTGAAGTGCAGGTGCAGATGGGCTTTGGGCAGCTCAGAGACATCACGTTCACGTACACGCTCCATTCCGGAATCCTGCCGCACCGGCCCGCCGTCCCGGTAGCGCTTTCCCCGATCGTGGTCTTGCTCGCACGCACACACGAAGAAGCGGGCCGCCTCCCGGGGGAGACGGCCCGCTTCCTCGAGCGGGGTGCGCGGCCTCAGTCCGTGGCCTCCGCCAGCAGCTTCTGGATCCGGCTCACGCCCTCGACGAGGTCCTCGTCACCCAGGGCGTACGACAGCCGCAGGTAGCCCGGTGTGCCGAACGCCTCACCGGGGACGACCGCGACCTCGACCTCTTCGAGGATCAGCGCGGCGAGTTCCACCGTGTTCTGCGGACGCCTGCCCCGGATCTCCTTGCCGATCAGCGCCTTCACCGAGGGGTAGGCGTAGAACGCGCCCTCGGGGACCGGGCACAGCACGCCCTCGATCTCGTTGAGCATGCGCACGATCGTCTTGCGGCGGCGGTCGAAGGCCTCACGCATCGTCGCGACGGCGTCCAGGTCGCCGGAGACCGCGGCGACGGCCGCCGCCTGCGCCACGTTGGAGACGTTCGAGGTGGCGTGCGACTGCAGGTTCGTCGCCGCCTTGACGACGTCCTTCGGACCGATGATCCAGCCGACCCGCCAGCCGGTCATGGCGTACGTCTTCGCGACGCCGTTGACCACGATGCACTTGTCCCGCAGCTCCGGCAGGATCGCGGGCAGCGAGGTGAACGTGGCGTCGCCGTAGACCAGGTGCTCGTAGATCTCGTCGGTCAGCACCCACAGGCCGTGCTCGACGGCCCAGCGGCCGAGCGCCTCGGCGTCCTCGGCGCTGTAGACCGCGCCGGTCGGGTTGGAGGGGGAGACGAACAGGACGACCTTCGTCTTCTCCGTGCGGGCCGCCTCCAGCTGCTCCACCGAGACGCGGTAGCCGGTCGTCTCGTCCGCGACGACCTCGACGGGAACCCCGCCGGCCAGCCGGATCGACTCCGGGTACGTCGTCCAGTACGGCGCGGGGACGATGACCTCGTCGCCCGGGTCGAGGATCGCGGCGAACGCCTCGTAGATGGCCTGCTTGCCGCCGTTGGTGACGAGGATCTGCGCCGGGTCGACCTCGTAGTTCGAGTCGCGCAGGGTCTTCGCGGCGATCGCGGCCTTCAGCTCGGGCAGACCACCGGCCGGGGTGTAGCGGTGGTACTTCGGGTTCTTGCAGGCCTCGATCGCCGCTTCGACGATGTAGTCCGGGGTCGGCCGGTCCGGTTCACCGGCGCCGAAGCCGATCACCGGCCGCCCCGCGGCCTTCAGGGCCTTGGCCTTGGCGTCCACTGCGAGAGTGGCGGACTCGGAGATCGCGCCGACGCGGGCGGAGACCCGGCGCTCGGTGGGAGGGGTTGCAGCGCTCATGGGCCCATCGTTCCAGACCGGAAACACCCGCGGCACGCGGGTTTCACAGACTGAACACCAACTGAACAACCGTCCGGATCCGCCGCCCGCGCTGGGCGATCTTCCGTGAGCAAGGCTCGTACGGGCGCTTTCTGTTCGACGCCCGGCCCGGGACCACGTACACTCTCACCTCGTTGGCCTTCGGCGGGCTGCGCTCAGCCGGTGCACACCGTGCACTCGGTCGGATGCGGTACGTTGGTGGACACACAAAGGGTCGTAGCTCAATTGGTAGAGCACTGGTCTCCAAAACCAGCGGTTGGGGGTTCAAGTCCCTCCGGCCCTGCTACACACACTCCTCCGCCAGGATGTGTGCGCATGCACGTACAGTAATGCACCGCCGTGCGGCTCTGACCGGGCGCGGCACGGCCACGACCCGGAATCAGGTGAGGACGAGTGACGGACGCCGTGGGCTCCATCGACATGCCTGATGCCCAGGATGAGGCGCCGGAGTCGAAGAAGACTCGCAAGGGCGGCAAGCGCGCGAAGAAGGGCCCGCTGAAGCGCCTCGCGCTCTTCTACCGCCAGGTGGTCGCGGAGCTCCGCAAGGTCGTATGGCCTACGCGCAACCAGCTCACGACGTACACGACCGTGGTGATCGTCTTCGTCGTCATCATGATCGGCCTGGTCACGGTGATTGACTATGGGCTCAATCACGCCGCTAAGTACGTCTTCGGCTGAGCCAGAAGCGAAGGGCGCCGTCACCGGCGCCCCTTTCGCGTGTTCCACCCCCATGTAACGAGGAAGAAGCAGCCACCGTGTCTGACCCGAACGTGAACGAGGCCGTCGAGCCGGACGAGTCCGTGGATGACGAACTCGACATCGTCGAGGGCGCGGACGAGGCAGACGAGTTCGAGGCTGCGGAAGCCGAACTGGGCGAGCCCGCCGAGGAGACCGCCCTCCACGTCGAGGACGAGTCCGGCGGGGACGTCGAGGACGAGTCCGGCGGGGACGTCGAGGACGAGTCCGGCGAAGACACCGACGCCGCCGACGAGGCCACCTCCGACGAGGCCGAGGCCGAGGAGCCCGCGGAGGAGCCGGAGCCGGTCGACCCCGTCACCGCCCTGCGCGAGGAACTGCGCTCCCTGCCCGGCGAGTGGTACGTCATCCACACCTACGCCGGCTACGAGAACCGCGTGAAGACCAACCTCGAACAGCGTGCCGTCTCGCTGAACGTCGAGGACTTCATCTTCCAGGCCGAGGTGCCCCAGGAAGAGGTCGCGCAGATCAAGAACGGCGAGCGCAAGACCATCCGCCAGAACAAGCTCCCCGGCTACGTGCTGGTGCGCATGGACCTGACGAACGAGTCCTGGGGCGTCGTCCGCAACACCCCCGGCGTCACCGGCTTCGTGGGCAACGCCTACGACCCCTACCCGCTGACGCTGGACGAGATCGTGAAGATGCTCGCCCCGGAGGCCGAGGAGAAGGCCGCCCGCGAGGCCGCCGAGGCCGAGGGCAAGCCGGTCCCGCAGCGCAAGGTCGAGGTCCAGGTGCTGGACTTCGAGGTGGGCGACTCGGTCACCGTCACCGACGGTCCGTTCGCCACGCTGCAGGCGACCATCAACGAGATCAACCCCGACTCCAAGAAGGTCAAGGGCCTGGTCGAGATCTTCGGCCGCGAGACGCCCGTCGAGCTGTCCTTCGACCAGATCCAGAAGAACTGACACCTTCTGGACGTAGCACTTCCGAGCAGGTCAGACAGGCCCTCCCTGGGGGTCGCCCCCGCTTGCGGGGGATGGTCTGACCTGCTCGGTTTTTGGCCGCACACAGATACCCGTTATCGTTGTGCGGTATGCCTCCATCCGGATCTTGACCTCGGAGAAGGCAGCCGTCCGGGGCAACTCGGACGTAGGAAGGCGAAAACGAAAGAGGACCCGGAATGCCTCCCAAGAAGAAGAAGGTCACGGGGCTCATCAAGCTCCAGATCAACGCCGGTGCGGCGAACCCGGCCCCGCCGGTCGGCCCCGCGCTCGGTCAGCACGGCGTCAACATCATGGAGTTCTGCAAGGCCTACAACGCCGCGACCGAGTCGCAGCGTGGCTGGGTCATCCCGGTGGAGATCACGGTCTACGAAGACCGCTCCTTCACCTTCGTGACCAAGACTCCGCCGGCCGCGAAGATGATCCTCAAGGCCGCGGGTGTCGAGAAGGGCTCCGGCGAGCCGCACAAGACCAAGGTCGCCAAGATCACCCAGGCGCAGGTCCGTGAGATCGCCACGACCAAGCTCCCCGACCTGAACGCCAACGACCTGGACGCCGCGTCCAAGATCATCGCTGGCACCGCCCGCTCCATGGGCATCACGGTCGAGGGCTGATCCCCAGCCCCTCAGCACCTTCGTAGCACCGTGGAAGGGCCTGCTCGGTCCGTACCACGACTCCTCAAGAACACTCAGGAGCAGTAGTGAGCAAGCGCAGCAAGTCCCTCCGCGCTGCGGACGCCAAGATCGACCGGGAGAAGCTCTACGCCCCGCTCGAGGCCGTCCGTCTCGCCAAGGAGACCTCCACGTCCAAGTTCGACGGCACCGTCGAGGTCGCCTTCCGTCTGGGTGTCGACCCGCGCAAGGCCGACCAGATGGTCCGTGGCACCGTGAACCTCCCGCACGGCACCGGTAAGACCGCCCGGGTCCTGGTCTTCGCGACCGGCGACCGTGCCGAGGCCGCGCGTGCCGCGGGCGCCGACATCGTCGGCTCCGACGAGCTCATCGACGAGGTGGCGAAGGGGCGTCTGGACTTCGACGCCGTCGTCGCCACCCCGGACCTCATGGGCAAGGTCGGCCGTCTCGGCCGCGTGCTCGGTCCCCGTGGTCTCATGCCGAACCCCAAGACCGGCACCGTCACCCCGGACGTCGTCAAGGCTGTCAACGACATCAAGGGCGGCAAGATCGAGTTCCGCGTCGACAAGCACTCGAACCTGCACTTCATCATCGGCAAGACGTCGTTCGACGACACCAAGCTGGTGGAGAACTACGGCGCGGCGCTGGAGGAGATCCTCCGTCTGAAGCCGTCCGCCGCCAAGGGCCGCTACATCAAGAAGGCCGCGATCAGCACCACGATCGGCCCCGGCATTCCCCTTGACTCCAACCGCACCCGCAACCTCCTCGTCGAGGAGGACCCGGCGTCGGTCTGAGCCTGACGGCTCACCGCATCCGGTCACGGGCCCCGCAACCTCCCAGGTTGCGGGGCCCGTTCCCTTTCCCGGTTCGGGTGTCGGTGCCCTGCGCTAGCGTGCGGACACAGGATTCGCACAGAGGTGGGGCCGCCGATGAGAAGCACGACCGTGCGCCGCGTGACCGTGTCCATAGCGGCGCTGGCCGCGCTGACCGGTGCGGCCGGCTGCAGTTCGTCCTCCTCCCCGGCTCCCTCCTCCCCGGCTCCCTCTTCCCGGTCGGGCGGCGCCGGCGCGGACGACGGGTCGTCCGGCGGCGGCTCGGCGCGGACGCGTCACCTGACCGCCCTGCGCGCCGCCGAGCGCTCCACCGACGCGGCGGACTCCGCCAGGGTCGAGTCGACCACCACGATGGGCGCTCTGATGTCGATGACGGCCGGCGGCGCCCTCGGCTGGCACGACGGCCTCTCCGGCACCCTGACCATCACCTACACCGGCGGCACGGTCGCCGACACGATGCGCCGGCTCGGCAGCACGTCCATGCAGGCCCGCTACCTGCCCGACGCCTACTACGCCCGGATGGGCGAGAAGTTCGCCGAGCGCACGGGCGGCAGGCACTGGATCCGCTACCCGTACGACGACCTGGAGGCGCTCGGCGGCGGCTCCGGCGCCTACCTGAGGGACCAGCTGCGCAACACCACGCCCAACCAGTCGGTGCAGCTGCTGCTGGCGTCGGGGGATGTACGCAGGGCCGGCACGGAGAAGGTGCGCGGGCGGGACACCACGCACTACTCGGGCACGGTCGACGTCGCCCGCCTCACCGCCGCCGGCTCAGGCATCGACAAGCGCCGGCTGGCCGACCTGAAGCGACAGCTGGAGCAGGCCGGGGTCACCACGCAGAGCGTGGACATCTGGGTCGACGCCCGTGACCTGCTGGTCAAGAAGGTCGAGAAGGGGCGGACGGCGACCGGGGAGCTGACCCAGACCGCCTACTACAGCGACTACGGCGTGCGGGTCCCGGCCGACCGGCCGCCGGCCGCCGACACCGAGGACTTCACCGCGCTGCTGAAGCAGCAGGGCGGTACGGGCGCGACCTCCTGAAGCACCCCGCCGAGCCGGATTACCGGGACGCAGTGGGACGCAGGGCTCGGCCGCGCCGACCGAAGTCACCTGCGGCCGGGGGGAATTCGGAAGACCATTCGAGGCCCCTGGGATACGCTCTCCGCCTTGCTGTGTATCAGCCATGCATTCCTTGGGGGGAATCTTGAAGACTTCCGTACGCACTTCCGTACGCCCTTCCGTACGCCGCCGGACGGCCGGCGCCGGCCTCGCCGCCCTGGTCCTCGCCGGGGGTGTGGCCGGGTGCGCCAAGGGCGACGACGACGCGCTCGCGATGGAGCCGGCCGCGGCCGTCGCCAAGGCCGCGAAGAACGCCGAGACCATCACGTCCTTCTGCTACACGATGACCGGCAGGGTGCCGGACGCCGGCCGGGTGAGCGGCGAGGCGGCGATGAGCGTCAAGCCGTTGGCCATGAGCATGAAGATGACGGCGGCGGGCAAGGCCGCCACCGCCGGCAAGGTGGAGATCCGGCTCGTCGGCAAGGCCATGTACATCGGCGGCGGCGCCCAGGCCGCCAAGGAGATGGACGGCAAGAGCTGGATCAAGTTCGACATGTCCGCGCTCGGCGCCGACAAGAAGCTCAACCCCGCCCAGCTCGGGGCAGGTCAGGCCGACCAGAACCCGGCGACCGAGTCCACGTTCCTCACCGGCTCCAAGAACGTGAAGAAGGTCGGCACCGAGACCGTCGACGGGGTGGAGACCACCCACTACAAGGGCACCGTCACCGTCGCCGAGATCGAGGCCTCCCTCAAGGGCAAGGGCAAGGCCACCCGGGAGGCCCGCGAGAAGAGCCTCAAGCAGTACGAGAAGATGGGCATCGACTCGCTCGCGATGGACATGTGGATCGACGGCGACGACCACACCAAGAAGTTCCGCATGCGCGGAGACGCCGACAAGGGTCCCCTCGACATGACCATCACCTTCCTCGACATCAACAAGCCCGTGACGGTCACCGCCCCGCCCGCCAAGGACACCGTCGACCTCGCGGAGATGATGAAGGGCACCGAGGGCTGAGGCCCCGGACGACCGGATTTGCCTCGCGGCAAGCCGGTCACGTAGTCTCCTGAAGAAGCCAAAGACCGCTGGTCGTCGCCGTGTGCTCGCAAGAGGGTGCGGTGGCCGAAGGATCCGCTGAACTGCGGACGACCCGCGCAGGTGACTGTGGATGAACTCCCGGGAATCGCCGCTCACGCCGCGAAACCGGTCGAGTCACGCCCCGTGCGCCTGCGCCGGGGCGTTTCGTTTTCCCCGGCCCCTTGCGAGCGGTCCTCATCACCCGGAAGGAGGCCACGCTCTATGGCAAGGCCCGACAAGGCTGCCGCGGTAGCCGAGCTCGCGGACCAGTTCCGCAGCTCGAACGCCGCCGTGCTGACCGAGTACCGGGGTCTCACCGTGGCGCAGCTCAAGACGCTGCGCCGTTCCCTCGGTGAAGACGCCCAGTACGCCGTGGTGAAGAACACGCTGACCAAGATTGCGGCCAACGAGGCCGGGATCTCGACGCTCGACGACCTGTTCAACGGTCCGACGGCGGTCGCCTTCATCACCGGTGACCCGGTGGTGTCGGCGAAGGGTCTTCGTGACTTTGCCAAGGACAACCCGAACCTCGTCATCAAGGGCGGTGTCCTTGACGGCAAGGCGCTCTCCGCCGACGAGATCAAGAAGCTCGCGGACCTCGAGTCCCGCGAGGTTCTGCTCGCCAAGCTGGCGGGTGCCTTCAAGGGCAAGCAGTCCCAGGCTGCCTCGCTCTTCCAGGCGCTGCCCTCGAAGTTCGTCCGCACCGCGGAGGCGCTTCGGGTCAAGCTGGCCGAGCAGGGCGGTGCCGAGTAACTCGGCTCGCGCAGTGACCGCCGCCTGAGGCGACGGTCGTAGCGGGCCGAACGTACGCCCGCCTCACATGTACATCGGCACCAGCCGAATTAGTGGAAGGATCGCCCACATGGCGACGAAGCTGTCCCAGGAAGAGCTGCTCGAGCAGTTCGAGTCCCTCACCCTCATCGAGCTCTCCGAGTTCGTGAAGGCGTTCGAGGAGAAGTTCGACGTCACCGCCGCCGCCGCGGTCGCCGCTGTGGCTCCGGGTGCCCCGGGCGCTCCGGTCGAGGCCGCTGAGGAGCAGGACGAGTTCGACGTCATCCTCACGGGTGCCGGCGAGAAGAAGATCCAGGTCATCAAGGTCGTGCGTGAGCTGACCTCCCTGGGTCTCAAGGAGGCCAAGGACCTCGTGGACGGCGCCCCGAAGCCCGTCCTCGAGAAGGTCGCCAAGGACGCCGCCGAGAAGGCCGCCGAGTCCCTCAAGGGCGCCGGCGCCTCCGTCGAGGTCAAGTAACACCTCACGCGACCGCACGGCCCCGCGCGGGCCGCTGCGGCCGCGGGCGACAGGCCCCGAAAGAGGTCTGTAACGCTGACGCACCGAAGAGCGATCATCCATCCGGGTGGTCGCTCTTCGGCGTTCAGGGGAGGCCGGTTGCGGCTCCTTGCAGGGCGGGATGCGCGGAGTATGGTGATCTTCATCGTGTCTCCGGGCGCCCGTGGTGGCGGCGGCGCGTGACGGTCGCGGCACCAGGTTCGGGCAGTGGGGCCTTGACGAACTGCACGCAGCGCGCAATTCTCAGGACGCGTCGTCACAAGGATCCGGATCCGAGGCATGGATCGACGGCGAAGAGGGCAGTATCAACGTGCATTGAGGGCGTGGGCTTGCGTAGGTGTCGAGAACGACGAGGGTCTCAAAAAACCCGCACTGGACATCAGTGTGCCAAGTGGCTACACTGACCCTTTGCGCTGCCTGTTAGCTGCTCCCTGCCCGTCACCAGGGGCATGCCCTCACTTGAGCACAGACGACCAGACCGTTCTGACCTGGCCCTATCCGGGCCGTGAAGGAAACGTCTGTCCCTGTGCACGGGAGAGGGACCGGTACGCGCGTAGTGAGTCCGAGCCCTCGGAAGGACCCCCTCTTGGCCGCCTCGCGCACTGCCTCGACCGCGAATATGAACAACGGCGCCAGCACCGCCCCGCTGCGCATCTCCTTTGCAAAGATCAAGGAGCCCCTCGAGGTTCCGAACCTTCTTGCGCTGCAGACCGAAAGTTTCGACTGGCTGCTCGGCAACGACGCGTGGAAGGCTCGTGTCGAGGCGGCTCTGGACAGTGGACAGGACGTCCCCAGGAAGTCCGGTCTGGAGGAGATCTTCGAGGAGATCTCCCCGATCGAGGACTTCTCCGGGTCGATGTCCCTGACGTTCCGTGACCACCGCTTCGAGCCTCCCAAGAACTCCATCGACGAGTGCAAGGAGCGCGACTTCACGTTCGCCGCGCCGCTCTTCGTCACCGCCGAGTTCACCAACAACGAGACCGGCGAGATCAAGTCCCAGACGGTCTTCATGGGCGACTTCCCGCTCATGACCAACAAGGGCACCTTCGTCATCAACGGCACCGAGCGTGTCGTCGTGTCGCAGCTCGTCCGCTCGCCGGGTGTCTACTTCGACTCCTCGATCGACAAGACGTCCGACAAGGACATCTTCTCCTCCAAGATCATCCCGTCCCGGGGTGCCTGGCTGGAGATGGAGATCGACAAGCGCGACATGGTCGGCGTCCGCATCGACCGCAAGCGCAAGCAGTCCGTCACCGTCCTCCTCAAGGCGCTCGGCTGGACGACCGAGCAGATCATCGAGGAGTTCGGCGAGTACGAGTCCATGCGCGCCACCCTGGAGAAGGACCACACCCAGGGCCAGGACGACGCGCTGCTCGACATCTACCGCAAGCTGCGTCCGGGCGAACCGCCCACCCGTGAGGCCGCGCAGACGCTGCTCGAGAACCTCTACTTCAACCCCAAGCGCTACGACCTCGCCAAGGTCGGCCGCTACAAGGTCAACAAGAAGCTGGGTGCGGACGCGCCGCTGGACGCGGGCGTCCTGACCGTCGAGGACATCATCTCGACGATCAAGTACCTGGTGAAGCTGCACGCCGGCGAGACGGAGACGACCTCCGACAGTGGCCAGACGATCGTCGTCGAGACCGACGACATCGACCACTTCGGCAACCGTCGTCTGCGCAGTGTCGGCGAGCTCATCCAGAACCAGGTCCGTACGGGTCTGGCGCGTATGGAGCGTGTCGTCCGCGAGCGCATGACGACCCAGGACGTCGAGGCGATCACGCCGCAGACCCTGATCAACATCCGGCCGGTCGTCGCCTCCATCAAGGAGTTCTTCGGCACCAGCCAGCTGTCGCAGTTCATGGACCAGAACAACCCGCTGTCGGGTCTCACCCACAAGCGCCGTCTGTCGGCTCTTGGCCCGGGTGGTCTCTCCCGTGAGCGGGCCGGCTTCGAGGTCCGTGACGTGCACCCCTCGCACTACGGCCGCATGTGCCCGATCGAGACGCCCGAAGGCCCGAACATCGGTCTGATCGGCTCGCTCGCCTCCTACGGCCGGGTCAACGCGTTCGGCTTCGTCGAGACGCCGTACCGCCGGGTCACCGACGGCATCGTCACCGACGAGGTCGACTACCTCACGGCCGACGAGGAGGACCGCTTCGTCATCGCGCAGGCCAACGCCACGCTCAACGACGACATGCGGTTCACCGAGAACCGCGTCCTGGTCCGCCGCCGTGGCGGCGAGGTCGACTACGTCGCCGGTGACGACGTGGACTACATGGACGTCTCGCCGCGCCAGATGGTGTCGGTCGCGACCGCCATGATCCCGTTCCTCGAGCACGACGACGCCAACCGTGCCCTCATGGGCGCGAACATGATGCGCCAGGCGGTGCCGCTCATCAAGAGCGAGTCCCCGCTCGTCGGCACCGGCATGGAGTACCGCTCCGCCGTCGACGCCGGCGACGTGGTCAAGGCCGAGAAGGACGGTGTGGTCCAGGAGGTCTCCGCGGACTACATCACCACCGCCAACGACGACGGCACGTACATCACGTACCGCCTCGCCAAGTTCTCGCGCTCCAACCAGGGCACCTCGGTGAACCAGAAGGTCATCGTCAACGAGGGCGACCGGATCATCACCGGTCAGGTCCTCGCCGACGGTCCGGCCACCGAGAACGGCGAGATGGCGCTGGGCAAGAACCTGCTCGTGGCGTTCATGCCGTGGGAGGGTCACAACTACGAGGACGCGATCATCCTGTCGCAGCGCCTCGTGCAGGACGACGTCCTCTCCTCGATCCACATCGAGGAGCACGAGGTCGACGCCCGTGACACCAAGCTCGGCCCCGAGGAGATCACCCGGGACATCCCGAACGTCTCCGAGGAGGTCCTCGCCGACCTCGACGAGCGCGGCATCATCCGGATCGGTGCCGAGGTCGTCGCCGGCGACATCCTCGTCGGCAAGGTCACGCCCAAGGGCGAGACCGAGCTGACGCCCGAGGAGCGCCTGCTGCGCGCGATCTTCGGCGAGAAGGCCCGTGAGGTCCGTGACACCTCGCTGAAGGTGCCGCACGGCGAGATCGGCAAGGTCATCGGCGTCCGCGTCTTCGACCGTGAAGAGGGCGACGAGCTGCCGCCGGGCGTGAACCAGCTGGTTCGTGTCTACGTGGCGCAGAAGCGCAAGATCACGGACGGTGACAAGCTCGCCGGCCGTCACGGCAACAAGGGCGTCATCTCCAAGATCCTGCCCATCGAGGACATGCCGTTCCTCGAGGACGGGACGCCGGTCGACATCATCCTGAACCCGCTGGGTGTGCCGTCCCGAATGAACCCGGGACAGGTCCTGGAGATCCACCTCGGCTGGCTCGCCAGCCGCGGCTGGGACGTCTCCGGCCTCGGCGAGGACTGGGCGAAGCGTCTGCAGGTCATCGGTGCCGACCAGGTCGACCCGGGTACCAACGTCGCCACCCCCGTCTTCGACGGTGCGCGTGAGGACGAGCTCGCGGGTCTGCTGAACCACACCATCCCGAACCGCGACGGCGACCGCATGGTCCTCCCGTCCGGCAAGGCGAGGATGTTCGACGGCCGCTCCGGCGAGCCGTTCCCGGAGCCGATCTCGGTCGGTTACATGTACATCCTCAAGCTGCACCACCTGGTCGACGACAAGCTGCACGCCCGCTCGACCGGTCCGTACTCGATGATCACCCAGCAGCCGCTGGGTGGTAAGGCCCAGTTCGGTGGCCAGCGCTTCGGTGAGATGGAGGTGTGGGCGCTGGAGGCATACGGCGCCGCCTACGCCCTCCAGGAGCTGCTGACCATCAAGTCCGACGACGTGACCGGCCGCGTGAAGGTCTACGAGGCCATCGTCAAGGGCGAGAACATCCCCGAGCCCGGCATCCCCGAGTCCTTCAAGGTGCTCATCAAAGAGATGCAGTCCCTGTGCCTCAACGTGGAGGTGCTGTCCTCGGACGGCATGTCCATCGAGATGCGCGACACCGACGAGGACGTCTTCCGCGCGGCGGAGGAGCTTGGCATCGACCTGTCCCGGCGTGAGCCGAGCAGCGTCGAAGAGGTCTGACGGGAGTTCGGAGGCCTTCGCGATGAAGGCCTCCGGCCCCAGGACCCCCGTATCAGACCCCATGACTTACAACCCTGAGAGGGATTGACGCATAGTGCTCGACGTCAACTTCTTCGACGAGCTCCGGATCGGTCTGGCCACCGCTGACGACATCCGTCAGTGGAGCCACGGCGAGGTCAAGAAGCCCGAGACGATCAACTACCGCACGCTCAAGCCCGAGAAGGACGGACTCTTCTGCGAGAAGATCTTCGGTCCGACCCGGGACTGGGAGTGCTACTGCGGCAAGTACAAGCGTGTCCGGTTCAAGGGCATCATCTGTGAGCGCTGCGGCGTCGAGGTCACTCGCGCCAAGGTGCGTCGTGAGCGGATGGGCCACATCGAACTGGCCGCCCCCGTCACGCACATCTGGTACTTCAAGGGCGTCCCGTCGCGCCTCGGCTACCTGCTCGACCTCGCCCCGAAGGACCTCGAGAAGGTCATCTACTTCGCGGCGTACATGATCACGTACGTCGACGACGAGCGCCGTACGCGTGACCTGCCCTCGCTGGAGGCGCACGTCTCCGTCGAGCGTCAGCAGGTCGAGAACCGTCGCGACTCCGACCTGGAGGCCCGCGCCAAGAAGCTCGAGACCGACCTGGCCGAGCTCGAGGCCGAGGGTGCCAAGGCCGACGTGCGCCGCAAGGTGCGCGAAGGCGCCGAGCGGGAGATGAAGCAGCTGCGCGACCGTGCGCAGCGCGAGATCGACCGTCTCGACGAGGTGTGGACCCGGTTCAAGAACCTCAAGGTCCAGGACCTCGAGGGCGACGAGCTGCTCTACCGCGAGCTGCGTGACCGCTTCGGCACGTACTTCGACGGTTCGATGGGTGCCGCGGCGCTGCAGAAGCGCCTGGAGTCCTTCGACCTCGACGAGGAGGCCGAGCGCCTCCGCGAGATCATCCGCACCGGCAAGGGCCAGAAGAAGACCCGTGCGCTCAAGCGCCTCAAGGTCGTCTCCGCGTTCCTGCAGACCAGCAACAGCCCCAAGGGCATGGTGCTCGACTGCGTGCCGGTCATCCCGCCGGACCTCCGCCCGATGGTGCAGCTGGACGGTGGCCGCTTCGCGACCTCCGACCTGAACGACCTGTACCGCCGTGTGATCAACCGCAACAACCGCCTGAAGCGGCTTCTCGACCTCGGCGCGCCCGAGATCATCGTGAACAACGAGAAGCGCATGCTCCAGGAGGCCGTCGACGCGCTCTTCGACAACGGCCGTCGTGGCCGCCCGGTGACGGGCCCCGGCAACCGTCCGCTGAAGTCGCTGTCCGACATGCTCAAGGGCAAGCAGGGTCGCTTCCGTCAGAACCTGCTCGGCAAGCGCGTGGACTACTCCGCGCGTTCCGTGATCGTCGTCGGTCCGCAGCTGAAGCTGCACCAGTGCGGTCTGCCGAAGGCGATGGCGCTGGAGCTCTTCAAGCCGTTCGTGATGAAGCGCCTGGTCGACCTGAACCACGCGCAGAACATCAAGAGCGCCAAGCGGATGGTCGAGCGCGGCCGCACGGTCGTGTACGACGTCCTCGAAGAGGTCATCGCCGAGCACCCGGTTCTGCTGAACCGTGCGCCCACGCTGCACCGCCTCGGCATCCAGGCCTTCGAGCCGCAGCTGGTCGAGGGCAAGGCCATCCAGATCCACCCGCTCGTCTGCACCGCGTTCAACGCGGACTTCGACGGTGACCAGATGGCCGTCCACCTGCCGCTCTCCGCGGAGGCGCAGGCCGAGGCCCGCATCCTGATGCTGTCCTCGAACAACATCCTCAAGCCCGCCGACGGCCGTCCGGTGACGATGCCGACCCAGGACATGGTCCTCGGTCTGTTCTTCCTCACCACCGACGGTGAACTGCGTGACGTCAAGGGTGAGGGCCGTGCGTTCGGCTCCTCCGCCGAGGCGACCATGGCGTTCGACAACGGCGAGCTCGCGCTCCAGTCGGCGATCGACATCCGCTTCCCGGTGGGCACCATCCCGCCGCGCGGCTGGACCCCGCCGGCGCAGGAGGAGGGTGAGCCGGAGTGGCAGCAGGGTGACTCCTTCCGCCTGCGGACGACCCTGGGCCGCGCGCTCTTCAACGAGCTGCTGCCCGAGGACTACCCGTTCGTCGACTACTCGGTGGGCAAGAAGCAGCTCTCCGAGATCGTCAACGACCTGGCCGAGCGCTACCCCAAGGTCATCGTGGCGGCGACGCTCGACAACCTGAAGGCGGCCGGCTTCTTCTGGGCGACCCGTTCCGGTGTCACCGTGGCCATCTCCGACATCGTCGTTCCCGAGGCGAAGGTGGAGATCGTCAAGGGCTACGAGGCGCAGGACGAGAAGGTCCAGAAGCAGTACGAGCGCGGTCTGATCACCAAGGACGAGCGCACGCAGGAACTCATCGCGATCTGGACCAAGGCGACCAACGAGGTCGCCGAGGCGATGAACGCGAACTTCCCGAAGACGAACCCCATCTTCATGATGGTCGACTCGGGTGCCCGAGGAAACATGATGCAGATGCGTCAGATCGCGGGTATGCGTGGTCTGGTGTCGAACGCCAAGAACGAGACGATCCCGCGTCCGATCAAGGCGTCCTTCCGTGAGGGTCTGTCCGTCCTGGAGTACTTCATCTCCACCCACGGTGCCCGTAAGGGTCTCGCGGACACCGCCCTGCGTACCGCCGACTCGGGTTACCTGACCCGTCGTCTGGTGGACGTCTCGCAGGACGTCATCATCCGCGAGGAGGACTGCGGCACCGAGCGCGGTCTGAAGCTGCGGATCGCCTCGAAGGACGCCAGTGGCGTGCTGCGCAAGGCGGAGGACGTGGAGACCAGCGTCTACGCCCGCATGCTCGCCGAGGACGTCGTCATCGACGGCAAGGTGATCGCGCCGGCCAACGTGGACCTGGGCGACGTGCTCATCGACCAGCTCGTGCACCACGGTGTCGAGGAGGTCAAGACGCGTTCGATCCTGACCTGCGAGTCGCACGTCGGCACCTGTGCCATGTGCTACGGCCGCTCCCTGGCCACCGGCAAGCTGGTCGACATCGGTGAGGCGGTCGGCATCATCGCCGCCCAGTCCATCGGTGAGCCCGGTACCCAGCTGACGATGCGTACCTTCCACACCGGTGGTGTGGCCGGTGACGACATCACGCAGGGTCTGCCGCGTGTCGTCGAGCTCTTCGAGGCCCGTACCCCGAAGGGTGTCGCCCCGATCTCCGAGTCCTCGGGCCGCGTGCGGATCGAGGAGACCGAGAAGACCAAGAAGCTCGTCATCACGCCGGACGACGGAAGCGAGGAGATCGCGTTCCCGATCTCCAAGCGCGCCCGACTCCTGGTCAGCGAGGGCGAGCACGTCGAGGTGGGCCAGAAGCTCACCGTGGGTGCCACCAACCCGCACGACGTGCTGCGCATCCTGGGTCAGCGTGCCGTCCAGGTCCACCTGGTCGGCGAGGTCCAGAAGGTCTACAACTCGCAGGGTGTGTCGATCCACGACAAGCACATCGAGATCATCATCCGGCAGATGCTGCGCCGGGTGACGATCATCGAGTCGGGCGACGCGGAGCTGCTGCCCGGCGAGCTGGTCGAGCGTTCGAAGTTCGAGACCGAGAACCGTCGTGTGGTCCAGGAAGGCGGCCACCCGGCCTCCGGCCGTCCGCAGCTGATGGGTATCACCAAGGCCTCGCTGGCGACCGAGTCGTGGCTGTCGGCGGCGTCCTTCCAGGAGACGACCAGGGTTCTGACGGACGCGGCGATCAACGCCAAGTCCGACTCCCTGATCGGCCTCAAGGAGAACGTCATCATCGGTAAGCTCATCCCGGCCGGTACGGGTCTGTCCCGCTACCGCAACATCCGGGTCGAGCCGACCGAGGAGGCCAAGGCCGCGATGTACTCGGCCGTCGGCTACGACGACATCGACTACTCGCCGTTCGGCACCGGCTCCGGCCAGGCCGTCCCGCTGGAGGACTACGACTACGGTCCGTACAACCAGTAAGCAAGCAGCTTGATCCGAAGGGCGCCCACCCCGTCTCGTACGGGGTGGGCGCCCTTCGGCGTGTCCGTCTCCTGCCCGTGGCTCAGCGGGTCAGGCGCAGGTACGGCTCCAGTTCGGTCATGCGGGTCTGGTTGTCGGGGTGGGTGGACAGCAGCCTGGCCAGGGTGCCGGGCCGGCTGAGCTTCTGGCCCTGGGCGACGAGGGCCGCCTTGGCCGCGGTCTCCTCGGCCTCGAAGTGGTACAGCACTTCGGCGAGTTGACGGGCGAAGCCGAGTTCGGCGGCCTGCCGGTCGGCGCGCAGTTCGCCGCGCCGGCCCGCGTAGGCGAGCAGGTAGGGGGCGGCGACCAGCGGGAGGGTGATGTACCAGGCGGCGAAGAACGCGGCCATCACCATCATGCCCATGAAGAGGATCAGGAAGCCGGTCGCCGCCATGGAGAACACCCGGGCCACGGCGATCGCGAACCGTGCCAGGCCCCTGGTCGCCGCCCAGGCGATCCGGCCGGGCAGCGAGTACCAGTAGCCGAGCAGCCCGGCCCAGGCGTGACCGCCGGTGTGGTGACCGAGTTCATGGGCGAGTACGGCGGCGAGGTTGCTGCTCGGGATCCGGTTCAGGGCGTACGTCGTGACGCTGACGACATGGCCGGCGACCGCCGACGCGTTCAGTTCCTCGCTGCTTTCCACCATCAGCTCGTAGCTGCCCGGTTCGATGCCTGCGCGGGCGGTGACCTCGTGCCAGACGGGCTCGAGCCGGGCCCGTTCGTCGGGCGCCGGCTGCCGGAGCTTGAGCACGTGCCGGGCGAACGCCAGCTCGGTGGGCCGGTGGAAGACGAGCAGTCCGGAGGCGACCCAGGCCACGATCACGAACGTCCCCACGACGCTCCCGAGCAGCCCCACGGCCAGCGAACTCACCAGCGCCAGGCTCACCAGCGCCCCCGGCAACTGCACCGCGAGCCGCCCGACCGCGGTGGCGTCGGCGCCCCGCTGATGCTCGGCCACATGCAGCCGGGCACCACGGTGCCGGTAGTCGAGGTCGTCGGGGGCGGGGTCGGGGTCGGGAGCGGGCGGGGGAGCGGTCCCGGCGGCGGGTCCGACTGCGGCCGGATCGGGGTAGGACGGGCCGGGGCCGGGCGGGGACGGGGCTGTGGCCGGGTAGGCGTATGCCGGATCCGCGCCGGGGTGGGCCGGACCGGAGCCGGGGTAGGCCGGGCCTGGCCAGGGATAGGTCGGTGCGGGGTCCGTGCCCGGGTACGCCGAGGCCGATCCGCTCGGGGGCCGGCCGGAGACGGGGCCTGGCCCCGGGTGAGCGGGCCCTGCCCCCGGGTGGGCCGGGCCGGAACCGGGGTAGGCGGGACCTGCCCCGGGATAGGTCGGCGCGGAACTCGGTTGCGCGGCGGTCGGGTTGGGGTAGGTGCCGCCCGGTCCGGGATGGGCCGGGCCGGATCCCGCGGTGCCGGGGCTGGTTTTGGGATACGCCGGTCCCGAACCCGGGTGGGAAGCGGCGGAGTCCGGGTAGGCGGGACCTGGTCCCGGGTGGCCGCCCGGTTCCGGATAGGCCGGGCCCGACCGCGTGGAGCCGGGGCTCGTTCCGGGGTGGGCCGGTCCCGAACCCGGGTGGGAAGCGGCGGAGTTCGGATTGGCGGGACCTGGTCCCGGGTGGCCGCCCGGTGCCGGATAGGCCGGGCCCGACCGCGTGGAGCCGGGGTTCGCTTCAGGGTAGGCAGGCCCCGAACTCGGTTGACCAGCTGCCGAGTTCGGATAGGCGGGACCCGACCCCGGGTAGGGCGGTTCCGGGGTCGCGGAGGCCAGGGGCGCTCCTGGCTGCGACCGTTGCCGGGGTTGTGATCCCGGAGCGGACGCGGGGCCCGGGATGGCGATGTGCGGGTACGGCGGCTCCGGGTACGCCGGGCCCGGGACGGCGGTGCCGGGGTGTGGGGGCTGCGGGTGGGCGGGGCCCGGCGCGGCGGCGTCGGGGTACGGCGGCTCCGGGTAGGCGGGTGTGCCGGGGCGTGGGTGGGCGGGGTCGGTCGGGACGGGGGGCTGGGACATGGCGGCTCCTTCGGGGCGGCGCGTCAGCCGATGAGCGGGGCGGTGGGCAGCAGCAGGGTGCCGACGCAGAAGGCGATCAGGCCGGCCCGGATCCAGCGGTGCTTGGACAGGGCGATCCCGCTGTTCTCCGCGAGGGAGGCCAGCAGACCGGCGGCCGGGTCGCGGTCGGTGTCGGCGAGCGCCTCGGCGAGCCGGCCCTCGCGCACGGCCTGCTGGATGTCGCCGAAGTAGCACAGGGGCCGCCCGGCGGCCCAGGTGCGGGCGCGGTAGCGGGGCAGCACGGCCAGCAGCAGGGAGACCAGCGACAGGGCCAGCGCGGCCGTCCCCGTCCACCACAGCGCGGCCGCCGGAGCGGACAGCCGCCCCGGCGACCAGTCCCGGCCCGCCAGCAGCGCGGTGAACACGCCGGCCGTCATGCCGAGGGCCCCCACCAGCACGGACGCCTTGGTGTCGGCGCGCGCGATCTCGCCCCGCACCTCGCCGAGCAGCCGCTCCGCGGTCCGGTGCGCCGCCGTCGCGGGGGCGGGGGCCGCGGTGTCGGGAACGGTCACGCGGACCCCGCCTCGGGCGTCTGCGCCGGATACGCCCCCGGGGCGGGCGGCACGGCGGGGGCGGGCCCGTCGGCGACGGGGGACACGGGCGGCGGGGGAGGCGTGGGAACGGCGTACAGCGTCTGCTCGTACGACCCGGCGGACCCCTGTGCCGCCGGGTCGTACGGGACCTGCGCGGGGGCCTGGGGCGCACCGTACGGCGCCGCGGGCCCGCCCGGGGTGTAGGTCTGCGGGCCGGGGGCGTACGGCTGCTGACCGGGCGGGTACGGCTGCGACGGGGCGTACGGCTGCTGCGGGGCCGGCGCTCCCGGGTAGGGGGGCTGCGGCGGCCCGCCGTGGGGCTGCTGCGGGGGTTCTCCCGGGGGGAGGGCGGGGGGCGGCGTCTGTTCGCGCAGCAGGTCGTCCACGGACCGCAGGACGGACTTGGCCGACTCCGCCTTCTGGAAGTCCTCCAGGCTGTCCCCGGCGATCACCTGCAACTCCTTGCGGATCGCGCCGAGTTGGTCCTTCTGGAGGGTCTGGATCACCATCCGGGTGTCCCTGGGGTGCGCGGCGAGGTGGAAGGCCCAGGCGCCGACCCCGCCGTGCTGGAGGTGGTGCTGGTAGAAGGCGATCTTCTGGGCGATCAGCTCCTGCGACTGGTGCTCGCGCAGCACCTCCAGCTCGTGTTCCAGGCGGGCCTGCCGCAGCCGGTACTCGTGCTCGGGGTCGAGCATCTCCGACTCGTAGCGGAGGGTCCGCCGGCGCCGGCGGTGGGCGATCGCGTCGTCGTCCAGCCGCAGCCGCACCACGCACGACACGGTGAGCCCGGTGCCCGCGGCGAAGTCACCCGCCTCCTCCACCGCCCGCTGGACGGCCCGCTCGGCGGCGGAGCTGTCGTCGATGGCGAAGCGCCGGGTGACCGGCCGGGCCGCCTGCTGGAGTTCGCGGGTCAGCCGGGTCGGCACGTCCCGCTCGCCGCTCACCACGTACGCGATCGGGTCCGCGACCCGCCAGGTCAGGTCGGCGGTGACGCCGAACGCGAACGCGTCGTCGTCACTGGGGAGTTCGAGTTCCAGCTGCACGGGGTGGCTGCCCATGTCCACCTCGTAGACGGAGGTGTAGCGGCGGGTCGCCGCCTCCGCGCGGCTCGGCCGGTGCGGCGGCATGAAGACGTCGTAGGAGCCGCCCGCGGTGACGAACACCAGGGCGTGGTCGATCGCGCCGACCTGTCTGCGGGCCGTGTAGTCGAACCGTGAGATGGGGCGCACGGTCAGCACCGGGTCGATCAGCGCCGTGTGCCGGTCGGCCTGTTGCTGCCACTCCGGCGGCCGGCGGAAGTCCGTCATGGGTCACTCCTCGTGGGTGGTTCGGTGCGTGGGGCGGTTCAGTGCGCGGACGCCGGGTGCAGTACGGCGAGCAGCCGGTCGGCCGGCGCGGGGCGCGGGCCGCCGTCCTCGGCGCGCAGCGTGCGCAGCGCGTGGTCGAGCCGTTTGCGGTCGTCCGCGGTGACGACCAGCGCGGGCAGCAGCAGCTCCAGCGCCATGGCGGTGTCCGCGCGGCGGACGGCGACGTGCACCCAGGTGCGCAGGGCGTCCAGGGCCGGGCGGGTGTGGGTGCGGTCGTTGAGGGCGGTGCGCCACAGGGTGGCGAGGTCGCGGGCCGCGTCGGCCTCGTACATGCCGGTCTCGGCGTACCAGCCGACGAGCCCGCCGTCCTCGGCGTTGTCGCAGGCGCGCACGAAGGCGGCGAGGGCGAGGTCGCGGACCGCGGGGGTGTCCAGGTACAGCAGCCGTACGAACTCGGCGAGCACCTCCGCGCGGCGCCGGCCCGGGCCGCCGGACAGCAGCAGGGCGGCGGACTCGGTGAGGTTGGCGTACTCGGCGGGACTGCTGGCGTCGACCCGGGCGCGGGCGGCGAGCGCGCCGAGCGCGGGCCCGGCCAGGTCGGGGCGGAGCGGGGCGAGCAGGCCCAGGGCGCGGATGGCCGTCCAGCGGCGGCCCGGGTGGGTGTCGGAGCACCACTGGGTGAGCAGCCGCAGGACGACGGGCAGGTCCAGGAGCAGGGCGAGCGTCAGCGTGTTCGCGGCGGTGACGCGGGGGCCGAAGGCGCGGGACCTGGCCCAGCCGTCGACCAGGAGCGCCATCGCCGAGGGCAGGTCGGCGGCGGCCAGCAGCGCGGTGGCCGCGGCGGCCCGGGTGCGCACCAACGGGCGTCCGTCGCGGGCGAGTTGGCGCAGCCACTCGACGAGGGCCGGGCGGGCCGAGGGGTGGTTCGTCCACACCTCGGTGAGCAGGACCCGCGGGGTGCGTTCGTCGCGGAAGCGGGACACGAACTGGGGCACCGCGCCCCATTCCGTCTGCTCGTCGCGGAGTTCGCCCTCGGCCCGGGCGAGCGCGAGCCGGTCCTCGGCGGTCGGCCCGAACACCGGGATCTCCGGGGACTGTTCGGGGTGCTGGAGCCGCTGGAAGTGGACGAACAGCTTGTCGGCGAGTTCGGCGGCGAGGACGTAGGGGGCCTGGTCGAAGACGGCGAGGGAGAGCAGGAACGCCTTGTCCCGCAGGCCGGCCGCCGGGTCGCTGAGCCAGTCGCGGCACTGCTTCTCCACCGTGGCCTGCCCGAAGTCGGCGAGCCCGGCCAGCGCCCGCGGGCTGCCGTCGTAGGCGGTCAGCGCCTGGGCGAACGCGGCCGCCTCGGCCGGCCGCCGGTCCGGGGCGGCGAGGAAGCCGGTCACCGGTTCCAGGGCCAGCAGTGCCTCGGCGTCGTCCGGCCGGTGCCTGGCCAGCAGCGCCCGTACGACGTCCGGGGCGCCCGGCGGGACCCAGGCGCACGGGGTGACGCCCGGCAGGTGCGGCGAGTTCTCGACGGTGACCACGAGGTAGCCGCCGGACGTCCGCAGCTGGTCGCGGGCCGCGAAGAGGTGGGTGTCGCGCAGCGGACGGTTGCGGCTCAGTGGCAGGTCGCGCAGGACGTGTCCGCCGGGCCGGGTGAGCCGCCCGCTCAGCGCGGCCGGCGCGGTCTCCGGGCTCAGGGCGTGGACGGCGCTGACGCCCAGGCGGTGCAGCAGCATCAGGGCGGCGGCGTTGCGGCCGGTGGCGTGGGCGCCGCGGAGGACCAGGACGCGTTCCTCGCGCAGCCGCTCCAGGGCGGCGTCGAAGGCGGGGCCGGCGGCGAACACCGCGGCCAGCGCCTCCAGACGCTCCCGGGGTATCTCACCGGAGGCGTCCTGGGCGGTGGTGGCCGGGCCGTGGTGGTGGACCTCGGTCCTGCCGCCGAGGTAGACGTCACCGCGGACGTGCCCGCCGGACACGCCGTGCTGGGAACCGCCGACCAGGCTGCCGCCGAAGCCGGTCCCGTCGCCGAGGATGAAGTCGGGGGTGTGGGCGAACAGTTCGCGCTGGGCGGCCCGCGCCTCCTGGGTCCGCTCCTCGTCCGGCTCCTGCCCGTCGTCGCCGTGCGGTTCCCGGTACGGCGTGGGCTGCTGCGCCGGGATCGTCGCCGGGTCGTCGGGGCCGGCGTCCCCGGCCTCGGACACCGTCACGACTCCTCACCCGCCGTGCCGCCCAGGTGGACGTCCCCGGTGACCTGCCCACCGGACACCCCGTGCTGGTCCCCGGCCACCAGAGCACCCCCGAACCTGGGCGACCCACTGCCGAAGTTGAAGACGGGGCCGGGCGAGGGGGTGGGGGCGGGGGGCTGCAGCGGGGCCGGGGCCGCAGCCGGAGCCGGAGTCGACACCGCGGCCGGCCGTCCGGCGGCGGACTCCCGGGGCCGGGCGACAGCCGGCTCCGCGCCAGCCGACTCGGTCGGGGGCGACGCGACGAGAGCCCCCTCCGCCGCGGTCGACCCCGCCGCGGCCGCCCCGGTCGAGCCCGGCGCCACCGCCCCCGGCCCGCCCGATCCCCGTCCCCCCGACTCCGCCGGCTCCCCGCCGCCCGCCCCCGTCTCGAACCCCGCCGGGACGGGGCCGTGCAGCCAGGCCGGCAGCGGGCCGTTCTTGCTGGCCGGCGTCACCCGGTGGAACTCCGCGGCCGGGACGCCGTGGTGGTCGTGGCGGACGATGCCGGCGTGCACGCCCTCCGACACGCACAACGCGAATCCGGACGCCCGCTCGCGCAGCGCCGCCCGCAGCAGCTGCGCGTCGAGCAGACGGCAGGCGTGGTTGAGGTCGGCGCCGACCCAGCCGCCGTGCTCGTCGACGGCCACGTATCCGGTGGCCACCACGCCCCGCAGCCGGATGCGGGCCGAGCCGGCGGCGATCCGGTTGTAGCCGTGCAGCTGGGCCGGGACCTCGGTGAGCAGGGACCGCAGCAGTGCCGTCACGGAGGCGTTGGCGTCGATCAGCTCCATCACCGAGTCACCGCGGTCGGCCCGCAGGCGCAGCGTCTCGTCGATGCCGGCGTGCTCCAGGGCGCGGTCGGTGATGTCGTAGAGGACACGGCGCAGGTACGCCTGCTCCACGTCGTCGCGGTCGCTGTACTTCTCGATGTCGAGCAGAAGGATCGTGCGGCTCACGGGGTCCGGCATGGTCGCCTTTCGGTCGCGGGCGGGGTGCGCGGGGGCGGCGCGCCCCCGGGACGGGAAAGCGTGGCGCGGCCGGTGGTGCGGCCGTGAGGACGGATGACGCACTGGAACTGTGACGGTGTGCACACACGGCCCGCCGGGCCCAGGGCTCACTCGGCTTCCTCGGCCCGCGCGATCCTGCGCAGCACGCCGGGCCGGACGATGACCAGGGCCCGTCGCCCCGTGGTCACCACCCCGCGCTCACGCAGCTCCTTGAGCAGCCGCTGCACCGCCTCGCGCGAGGCCCCCACCGAGCCGGCGAGCTCCTGTTTGCTCAGCGGCACGGACAGTTCCACCCCTTCGGCGGTACGGCGGCCGTGGGTGCGGGCGAGGTCGAGGAGCAGGGCCGCGAACCGCTCCCTGACGCTCATCGAGGCGAACTCCAGCCGGCGCCGGTCGGCCGCGCGGGTGCGGTCCGAGGTGAGGCCGAGCAGGGCGAAGGAGGTGGCGGGGGAGCGGTTCAGGAAGTCCGTGAAGCGTTCGCGCTGTACGGCGACGGTCCGTACGGCCTCCAGCGCGGTCACGGTCGCCGAGCGGGTCCGGCCGGTCAGCGCGGCGGACTCGCCGACGACGTCACCGGGGCCGCGCAGGGCGAGCAGGGCCTCGTAGCCGTTGGCGGCGGCCGCGGTCACCTTGGTCCAGCCGGCCACGATGAACAGGACGTGCGAGGAGGGCTCGCTCTGGTGGAGGAGGACCATCCGGGGCGCGAAGGACAGCTCACGGCCGAGGGCGAGGAGTGCGGCCCGGTCCGCCTGCTCCAGCCGGGCGAGGAAGGGCACCCGGTCGTCGAGAGCGTCGTCCCCGGGAAGGCCACCGGCCAGCCCGTCGGCCAGCCCGTCGGCCAGCCCGTCGGCCAGCCCGTCGGCCAGGCCGCCGGTCGGGCCGACCCTCGGCCCGTACGGCGGGATGCCGGGCAGGCCGGAAGGTAATTCGCCCGGTATGTCCCCGGGCTCCGGCGTGCCGGCCCAGCGTTCGGCTGTCATCGTTCCCGCCCCCCACGCGTCAGCGACGGCTCAACGTACTGAAGGGGAGGAGGGGGCGAGGCCCGAACGGCGGGGATTCACACCGAAGTGCCAACTACCAGAGATGGGGAACCAGAACAAGCCCGGCGTGTCGGGGTGGACGGCATTTGTTTTGACCGAAGTCGTTGAGGTAGGTACGCTCAGACCTTGTGCCTGGGGTGTGCCCTGGCTCCCGTGCGTGCCTTCAACCGCATAAGGGGAGTCATCACCGGCCACCGTAATCTGCGTTCCTCCCGCTTCACGGCGGGGGTCCGCTGGATTCGACACACCCGACCGCGTGGGTCGGCGATGTTCCAGGTTAGCTTCACCATTCGGCACACAGAAACCGGAGAAGTAGTGCCTACGATCCAGCAGCTGGTCCGGAAGGGCCGGCAGGACAAGGTCGAGAAGAACAAGACGCCCGCACTCGAGGGTTCGCCCCAGCGTCGCGGCGTCTGCACGCGCGTGTTCACGACCACCCCGAAGAAGCCGAACTCGGCCCTGCGTAAGGTCGCGCGTGTGCGTCTGACCAGCGGGATCGAGGTCACTGCCTACATTCCGGGTGAGGGACACAACCTGCAGGAGCACTCGATCGTGCTCGTGCGCGGCGGCCGTGTGAAGGACCTGCCCGGTGTTCGCTACAAGATCATCCGCGGTTCGCTCGACACCCAGGGTGTCAAGAACCGCAAGCAGGCCCGCAGCCGCTACGGCGCCAAGAAGGAGAAGTAAGAATGCCTCGTAAGGGCCCCGCCCCGAAGCGCCCGGTCATCATCGACCCGGTCTACGGTTCTCCTCTTGTCACGTCGCTGATCAACAAGGTGCTGCTGAACGGCAAGCGCTCCACCGCCGAGCGCATCGTGTACGGCGCCATGGAGGGCCTGCGCGAGAAGACCAGCAACGACCCGGTCATCACGCTGAAGCGCGCGCTGGAGAACATCAAGCCGACCCTCGAGGTCAAGTCCCGCCGTGTCGGTGGTGCGACGTACCAGGTCCCGATCGAGGTCAAGCCCGGTCGCGCCAACACGCTCGCGCTGCGCTGGCTCGTCGGTTACTCCCGCGCCCGTCGCGAGAAGACCATGACCGAGCGTCTGCTCAACGAGCTTCTCGACGCCTCCAACGGCCTCGGTGCCGCTGTGAAGAAGCGCGAGGACACCCACAAGATGGCCGAGTCCAACAAGGCCTTCGCGCACTACCGCTGGTAGTCGCAACCCACATCGAGACCGAGAGAAGACTGAAGCCTTATGGCTACCACTTCACTTGACCTGGCCAGGGTCCGCAACATCGGGATCATGGCCCACATCGACGCGGGCAAGACGACCACCACCGAGCGGATCCTCTTCTACACCGGCGTCAGCTACAAGATCGGTGAGGTCCACGACGGCGCTGCCACCATGGACTGGATGGAGCAGGAGCAGGAGCGTGGCATCACGATCACCTCTGCTGCCACCACCTGTCACTGGCCGCTCGACGACGACGACTACACGATCAACATCATCGACACCCCGGGGCACGTCGACTTCACGGTCGAGGTGGAGCGCTCGCTGCGCGTCCTCGACGGTGCCGTCACGGTGTTCGACGGTGTCGCCGGTGTGGAGCCGCAGTCCGAGACGGTGTGGCGTCAGGCCGACCGTTACGGCGTGCCGCGCATCTGCTTCGTGAACAAGCTGGACCGTACGGGCGCCGAGTTCCACCGCTGTGTGGACATGATCTCGGACCGCCTGGGCGCCGTCCCGCTCATCATGCAGCTGCCGATCGGCGCCGAGATGGACTTCAAGGGCGTTGTGGACCTGGTCCGCATGAAGGCGCTCGTGTGGTCCGCCGAGGCCGCCAAGGGCGAGATGTACGACGTCGTCGACATCCCGGCCACGCACACCGAGGCTGCCGAGGAGTACCGCGGCAAGCTGGTCGAGGCCGTCGCGGAGAACGACGATGAGATCATGGAGCTGTTCCTGGAGGGCCAGGAGCCCACCGAGGAGCAGCTGTACGCCGCGATCCGTCGCATCACCATCGCGTCCGGCAAGTCCGACGGCGTCACGGTCACCCCGGTGTTCTGTGGCACCGCGTTCAAGAACAAGGGCGTCCAGCCCCTGCTCGACGCGGTCGTGCGCTACCTTCCGACCCCGCTCGACGTCGAGGCCATCGAAGGCCACGACGTCAAGGACCCCGAGGTCGTCGTCAAGCGCAAGCCGTCCGTGGACGAGCCGCTGTCCGCGCTCGCGTTCAAGATCATGAGCGACCCGCACCTGGGCAAGCTCACCTTCGTCCGGGTCTACTCGGGCCGCCTGGAGGCCGGCACTGCGGTGCTGAACTCCGTCAAGGGCAAGAAGGAGCGCATCGGCAAGATCTACCGCATGCACGCGAACAAGCGTGAGGAGATCGACGCGGTGGGCGCCGGCGACATCGTCGCCGTGATGGGCCTGAAGCAGACCACCACCGGTGAGACGCTGTCGGACGACAAGAACCCGGTGATCCTGGAGTCCATGGACTTCCCGGCGCCGGTCATCCAGGTCGCCATCGAGCCCAAGTCCAAGGGTGACCAGGAGAAGCTGGGTGTCGCCATCCAGCGTCTCGCGGAGGAGGACCCCTCCTTCCACGTTCACTCGGACGAGGAGACGGGCCAGACCATCCTCGGCGGTATGGGCGAACTGCACCTCGAGGTGCTGGTCGACCGTATGAAGCGCGAGTTCCGGGTCGAGGCCAACGTCGGCAAGCCGCAGGTCGCGTACCGTGAGACGATCCGCAAGGCCGTCGACCGCGTGGACTACACCCACAAGAAGCAGACCGGTGGTACCGGTCAGTTCGCCAAGGTGCAGATCGCGATCGAGCCCATCACCGAGGCCGACGGCCCGGCGTACGAGTTCGTGAACAAGGTCACCGGTGGCCGTATCCCGCGGGAGTACATCCCGTCGGTGGACGCCGGTGCGCAGGAGGCCATGCAGTTCGGCATCCTCGCCGGCTACGAGATGACGGGCGTCCGCGTCACGCTTCTCGACGGTGCCTACCACGAGGTCGACTCCTCCGAGCTCGCGTTCAAGATCGCCGGCTCGCAGGCCTTCAAGGAGGCCGCGCGCAAGGCAAGCCCCGTACTGCTCGAGCCGATGATGGCCGTCGAGGTCACCACGCCCGAGGACTACATGGGTGAGGTCATCGGCGACATCAACTCCCGCCGTGGTCAGATCCAGGCCATGGAGGAGCGGGCCGGTGCCCGCGTCGTGAAGGGCCTCGTGCCCCTCTCGGAGATGTTCGGCTACGTCGGAGACCTCCGCAGCAAGACCTCGGGTCGCGCAAGCTACTCGATGCAGTTCGACTCCTACGCCGAGGTTCCGCGGAACGTCGCCGAGGAGATCATCGCGAAGGCCAAGGGCGAGTAACGCACTCCGTTCACACGCTTTAGGCTTGACTCCGGAGCCTCCGGGGGCATTTCCGCCGCAATCGCGGTGGGAGTGCCCCGGGGCCCGGGCTTTCCAGCAAAGATCACCTGGCGCCGTTGAAGCAAGGCGTACCAGAACCACTCCCAGGAGGACCCCCGTGGCGAAGGCGAAGTTCGAGCGGACTAAGCCGCACGTCAACATCGGCACCATCGGTCACATCGACCACGGTAAGACGACCCTCACGGCCGCCATTACCAAGGTGCTGCACGACGCGTACCCGGACCTGAACGAGGCCTCGGCCTTCGACCAGATCGACAAGGCTCCTGAAGAGCGCCAGCGCGGTATCACCATCTCGATCGCGCACGTCGAGTACCAGACCGAGACGCGTCACTACGCCCACGTCGACTGCCCCGGTCACGCGGACTACATCAAGAACATGATCACGGGTGCGGCGCAGATGGACGGCGCCATCCTCGTTGTCGCCGCCACCGACGGCCCGATGCCGCAGACCAAGGAGCACGTGCTCCTGGCCCGCCAGGTCGGCGTTCCGTACATCGTCGTCGCCCTCAACAAGGCCGACATGGTGGACGACGAGGAGATCCTGGAGCTCGTCGAGCTCGAGGTCCGTGAGCTGCTCTCCGAGTACGAGTTCCCGGGCGACGACCTGCCGGTCGTCAAGGTCTCGGCGCTCAAGGCGCTCGAGGGTGACGCCGAGTGGGGCCAGACCGTCCTCGACCTGATGAAGGCCGTCGACGAGAACATCCCGCAGCCCGAGCGTGACGTCGACAAGCCGTTCCTCATGCCGATCGAGGACGTCTTCACGATCACCGGTCGTGGCACCGTCGTCACCGGTCGTATCGAGCGTGGTGTCCTCAAGGTCAACGAGACCGTCGACATCGTCGGCATCAAGACCGAGAAGACCACCACCACGGTCACCGGCATCGAGATGTTCCGCAAGCTGCTCGACGAGGGCCAGGCCGGTGAGAACGTCGGTCTGCTGCTTCGTGGCATCAAGCGCGAGGACGTCGAGCGCGGCCAGGTCATCATCAAGCCCGGCTCGGTCACCCCGCACACCTCGTTCGAGGCGCAGGCGTACATCCTGTCCAAGGACGAGGGCGGCCGTCACACGCCGTTCTTCAACAACTACCGTCCGCAGTTCTACTTCCGTACCACGGACGTGACCGGCGTCGTGACCCTCCCCGAGGGCACCGAGATGGTCATGCCGGGCGACAACACCGAGATGACCGTCGAGCTCATCCAGCCCGTCGCCATGGAAGAGGGCCTGAAGTTCGCCATCCGTGAGGGTGGCCGGACCGTGGGCGCCGGCCAGGTCACCAAGATCAACAAGTAGTTCTGTCGATCTGACCTGGTAGCTCCAGCCTCAGCTGAGCTCCTGAAGGGGCCCCTGCGACTTCGGTCGTGAGGGCCCCTTCGCCGTTCCCCAAAACCCTTGAGCCGACTGCCCGTTGCCGGTCAGGTGAAGGGTCGGGGAACTCTGTGGGACGCGCGGGCGAGCGTTCCCGCAACTCCGCTCCACCCGCGTACGGAATGTTCTTGTCTGTTCGCTGTGCGGTGGTTGTGACCGTCGTACCGTGAGTCGTCCGGTCGCGACGCGGCCCGAACCCCGTCGTGAGGATGGCCTGGCCGTGATGCGTGGCTTGCCCGGCGAACCGCCGACGTCCGTGCCGGTCCAGGGCCGGTACCGGCAGCCGCTTCCGGCGCTCGCCGACCAGCCGACGCGGCAGCTGCGCACGGTCCGGCCCGGCAGGCCCGCCCCCGCGGCTCCCACGGCTCGCCGCCGCAGGCCCCGGCTCCACGCCATCGACGGCATACGGCTGCTGGCCGCCCTGATGGTGGCCCTGCACCACTACGCCGGCACCCGCCGCGCCGACCAGCCGCACAACCTGATCTGGGACCGGCCGGTCTCCGACATCATGCCGTCGGTGTACCGCGTGGCCACCTACGGCTGGATCGGCGTCGAGATCTTCTTCGTGATCAGCGGCTTCGTGATCTGCATGTCCTGCTGGGGTCGCGGCCCGCGCCAGTTCTTCGTCTCCCGGGTGATCCGGCTCTACCCCGCCTACTGGTTCGCCATAGCCTTCACCACCGCCGTCCTGGTGGCCCTGCCGGGCGTGTGGGAGCGGCTGCGGGCGCGGGACGTCCTGCTCAACCTCACGATGCTGCAGACCGGCTCAGGCGTGCCGAACGTCGACGGCGTCTACTGGACCCTCTGGTCCGAGCTGCGTTTCTACCTGCTGTTCCTGGTCGTCGTCGCCACTGGTCTGACGTACCGCAAGGTCGTGGTCTTCTGCTGCGTCTGGGGCGCCGCCGCCATGCTCGCCCCGGTCTCCCGCCTCCCCCTGCTGGAGCTGGTCGCCAACCCGGACGGCGCCTGGTACTTCATCGCCGGCCTCGCCCTGTACCTCATGCACCGGTTCGGCCAGGACCTGCTGCTGTGGGGCGTCCTGGCCATGGCGTGGCTGATGGGCCAGCGGGAACTGGGGCGGCGGATCGACGAGGTCGAACACGTCTCCGGCTGGCGCGGCAGCGTGCTGATCTTCACCGTGTTCCTGCTGGTCATGGTCGCCGTGGCGCTGGGGGCGACGGACCGTGTCCGGTGGAGATGGCTCGTCACGGCCGGCAGCCTGACCTATCCGCTCTACCTGATCCACTACGCGGCCGGTACGGCCGTGATCAACCGTCTGCGCGACACCCTGGACGCCCGGCTGCTGGTGGCGGCGGTGATCGCCGGCTTCCTGGTGCTGAGCTGGCTGGTACACCGTTTCGTGGAACGGCCGGTGGCGGGGCTGCTGAAGCGGGGCCTGGACACGTCGTTCGCGCGGTTGCGCACCGCGGGGTAGCGCGCCGGCCGGTCCGCGGGCAGCTGCGCGGGCCCGTCGGTTTGACGTTCGTCACCTTCGGGGTATTGTCTCCGGCTCGATTGGCCAGGCCCCCGCCCCATATGGCAGACTGTCCGAGTTGCTCGGTCGAGTGTTGATGCTGCGCGCCTCCCGCCGGGAGGACCGGAAGCGAGTCCCACAGTACTCGTCGTCCCAACTGCCCTCAGGCAGCGCTGGGACGGACGTACGGGAATCTTTCGGGAAGTGTCAGTGCAGCGCCGGCCAGGCACCCGGTGGGGTTTCCGCCCCCGGCTTGCGGTTCCGGAAGGGCCGTGCTTCCCAGCAGGGAATGTCTCGTGAGGGACATCTGTGTCGGTGAGAGCGCGACACACCCGACCGCGTGGGTCGGACATAAGGGCCGGAATACCGGGTTCCAGAGCGTTACGAGAGACAGGACTACTGAGTAGCCATGGCGGGACAGAAGATCCGCATCCGGCTCAAGGCCTACGACCACGAGGTCATCGACTCCTCGGCGAAGAAGATCGTCGAGACGGTGACGCGCACTGGTGCGTCGGTCGCGGGCCCGGTGCCGCTGCCCACTGAGAAGAACGTGTACTGCGTCATCAAGTCGCCGCACAAGTACAAGGACTCGCGCGAGCACTTCGAGATGCGCACGCACAAGCGCCTGATCGACATCCTCGACCCGACTCCCAAGACCGTTGACTCTCTGATGCGACTCGACCTCCCGGCCGGTGTCGACATCGAGATCAAGCTCTGAAGGCCGGTGATCTGAGAATGGCTAAGCAGATCAAGGGCATCCTGGGCGAGAAGCTCGGCATGACGCAGGTGTGGGACGAGAACAACCGTGTTGTTCCGGTCACCGTCGTCAAGGCCGGCCCCAACGTCGTCACCCAGGTCCGTACGAACGATGTCGACGGCTACGAGTCGGTCCAGATCGCCTTCGGCGAGATCGACCCGCGCAAGGTGAACAAGCCCCTCAAGGGCCACTTCGCCAAGGCCGACGTCACCCCCCGCCGCCACCTCGTCGAGATCCGTACCGCTGACGCCAGCGAGTACACCCTCGGCCAGGAGATCACCGCCGAGACCTTCGAGGCCGGCGTCAAGGTGGACGTGACCGGCAAGAGCAAGGGCAAGGGCTTCGCCGGTGTCATGAAGCGTCACAACTTCAAGGGCCTCGGCGCCGGCCACGGTGTCCAGCGCAAGCACCGCTCTCCCGGTTCCATCGGTGGCTGCGCCACCCCGGGCCGTGTGTTCAAGGGCGTCCGCATGGCGGGCCGCATGGGCAACGAGCGGGTCACCACCCAGAACCTGACCGTCCACGCCGTTGACGCGGAGAAGGGTCTGCTGCTCATCAAGGGCGCGATTCCTGGTCCGAACGGCGGCCTCGTCCTGGTCCGCACCGCGGCCAAGGGGGCCTGAGGTAACTGATGAGCACTGTTGACATCCTTTCGCCGGCAGGCGACAAGACCGGGACGGTCGAGCTCCCCGCGGAGATCTTCGACGTCGAGAAGATCAGCATCCCGCTGCTTCACCAGGTCGTCGTCGCTCAGCTGGCCGCTGCCCGCCAGGGCACGCACAAGACCAAGACCCGTGCCGAGGTCCGCGGTGGCGGTAGGAAGCCCTACCGTCAGAAGGGCACCGGCCGCGCCCGCCAGGGTTCGACCCGTGCGCCGCAGTTCGCAGGCGGTGGCGTCGTCCACGGCCCGCAGCCGCGTGACTACTCGCAGCGGACCCCGAAGAAGATGAAGGCCGCGGCCCTGCGCCACGCCCTCACCGACCGGGCCCGTAACGCTCGCATCCACGTCGTCTCCGGCGTGATCGAGGGCGAGACCCCGTCCACGAAGGCCGCCAAGACGCTGTTCGGCAAGATCTCGGAGCGCAAGAACCTGCTCCTGGTCATCGACCGCGCCGACGAGGCCGCGTGGCTGTCCGCCCGCAACCTGCCCCAGATCCACATCCTGGAGCCGGGCCAGCTGAACACGTACGACGTTCTCGTCTCGGACGACGTGGTCTTCACCCAGGCCGCTTTCGAGTCCTTCGTGTCTGGCCCCAAGGCCGCTGACACCGAAGGGAGCGAAGCCTGATGGCTACGCGTCACCCGAGCATCGCCTCGAAGGCCGCCAAGGCCAAGAAGGTCGCGCGCGTCGCCAAGGCGCGCCGCCACGAGGCCGAGGGCAAGAACACCGTCGAGACGCCGATCAGCAAGTCGTACACGGACCACCGTGACGTGCTGCTGAAGCCGGTCGTCTCCGAGAAGAGCTACGCGCTTCTCGACGACAACAAGTACACGTTCATCGTCGCCCCGGGCGCCAACAAGACCCAGATCAAGCAGGCCGTCCAGGCGGTCTTCTCGGTCAAGGTCACCGGGGTCAACACGATCAACCGCATCGGCAAGCGCAAGCGCACGAAGACCGGTTTCGGTCAGCGTGCCTCCACCAAGCGCGCGATCGTGACCCTCGCTGAGGGCGACCGTATCGACATCTTCGGCGGTCCGACCGCCTGACGGCGGTCCGGATCGTCCGATATCGGACGAGGACTGAGAAATGGGAATCCGCAAGTACAAGCCGACTACGCCGGGCCGTCGTGGCTCCAGCGTCGCCGACTTCGTCGAGGTCACGCGGTCCACGCCGGAGAAGTCGCTGGTTCGCCCGCTGCACAGCAAGGGCGGCCGTAACAATTCCGGTCGTGTGACCGTCCGCCACCAGGGTGGTGGCCACAAGCGCGCCTACCGCGTCATCGACTTCCGTCGTCATGACAAGGACGGCGTGCCGGCGAAGGTCGCGCACATCGAGTACGACCCCAACCGCACCGCGCGCATCGCGCTGCTGCACTACGCGGACGGCGAGAAGCGCTACATCCTCGCCCCGCGCAACCTGCAGCAGGGTGACCGCGTCGAGAACGGTCCCGGGGCCGACATCAAGCCGGGCAACAACCTGGCGCTCCGCAACATCCCGGTCGGTACCACGATCCACGCGATCGAGATCCGTCCCGGTGGCGGCGCCAAGTTCGCCCGCTCCGCAGGCGCCTCGGTGCAGCTGCTGGCGAAGGAGGGCACCATGGCCCACCTTCGTATGCCCTCCGGTGAAATCCGCCTGGTCGACCAGCGCTGCCGCGCCACGGTCGGCGAGGTCGGCAACGCCGAGCAGAGCAACATCAACTGGGGCAAGGCCGGACGTAAGCGCTGGCTCGGCGTCCGTCCGACCGTTCGCGGTGTGGCGATGAACCCGGTTGACCACCCGCACGGTGGTGGTGAGGGCAAGACCTCCGGTGGTCGCCACCCGGTCTCCCCGTGGGGTCAGAAGGAGGGTCGTACTCGTTCGCCGAAGAAGGCTTCGAACAAGTACATCGTCCGCCGCCGCAAGACGAACAAGAAGCGCTAGGAGCGGGTTTAGATGCCGCGCAGTCTCAAGAAGGGGCCCTTCGTCGACGACCACCTGATCAAGAAGGTGGACGCCCAGAACGAAGCCGGTTCCAAGAACGTCATCAAGACCTGGTCCCGTCGCTCGATGATCGTCCCGGCCATGCTGGGCCACACGATCGCGGTGCACAACGGCAAGACCCACATTCCGGTGTTTGTCACCGAGTCGATGGTCGGCCACAAGCTCGGCGAGTTCTCGCCGACGCGCACCTTCCGGGGTCACGTCAAGGACGACCGGAAGTCGAAGCGCCGCTAGTAGCGGGGTGGAATGACCATGACAGACACTGGAAGGACAACCATGGAAGCCAGGGCCCAGGCGCGGTACATCCGCGTCACGCCCATGAAGGCCCGCCGAGTGGTGGACCTTATCCGTGGCATGGATGCCACGGAGGCTCAGGCGGTCCTGCGTTTCGCCCCGCAGGCCGCGAGCGTGCCGGTCGGCAAGGTGCTGGACAGCGCCATTGCCAACGCCGCACACAACTACGACCACACCGACGCCGACAGCCTCGTCATCTCCGAGGCGTACGTCGACGAGGGTCCGACCCTGAAGCGGTTCCGTCCGCGTGCCCAGGGCCGCGCCTACCGGATCCGCAAGCGGACCAGCCACATCACCGTGGTCGTCAGCAGCAAGGAAGGAACCCGGTAATGGGCCAGAAGGTTAACCCGCATGGGTTCCGGCTCGGCATCACCACGGACTTCAAGTCCCGCTGGTACGCCGACAAGCTGTACAAGGACTACGTCAAGGAAGACGTCGCCATCCGTCGGATGATGACGTCCGGCATGGAGCGCGCCGGCATCTCGAAGGTGGAGATCGAGCGCACCCGTGACCGCGTGCGTGTGGACATCCACACCGCTCGTCCGGGCATCGTCATCGGCCGCCGTGGCGCCGAGGCCGACCGCATCCGCGGTGACCTCGAGAAGCTCACGGGCAAGCAGGTCCAGCTGAACATCCTCGAGGTCAAGAGCCCCGAGACCGACGCTCAGCTGGTTGCCCAGGCCGTCGCCGAGCAGCTGTCCTCCCGCGTCTCCTTCCGTCGCGCCATGCGTAAGAGCATGCAGGGCACGATGAAGGCCGGCGCCAAGGGCATCAAGATTCAGTGCGGTGGCCGTCTCGGCGGCGCCGAGATGTCCCGCTCGGAGTTCTACCGCGAGGGCCGTGTGCCCCTGCACACGCTCCGCGCGAACGTGGACTACGGCTTCTTCGAGGCCAAGACGACCTTCGGCCGCATCGGCGTGAAGGTCTGGATCTACAAGGGCGACGTCAAGAACATCGCCGAGGTCCGCGCCGAGAACGCCGCTGCCCGTGCCGGCAACCGCCCGGCCCGTGGTGGTGGCAACGACCGCCCGGCCGGCCGTGGTGGCCGCGGTGGCGGTGGTGGCGAGCGTGGCGGCCGCGGCCGCAAGCCGCAGCAGCAGTCCGCGCCGGCTGCCGAGGCCCCCAAGGCCGACGCTCCCGCCGCCGCTGCCGCTCCGGCTGAGAGCACCGGAACGGAGGCCTGACCGACATGCTGATCCCCCGTAGGGTCAAGCACCGCAAGCAGCACCACCCGAAGCGCCGTGGTCAGGCCAAGGGCGGTACGCAGGTTTCGTTCGGCGAGTACGGCATTCAGGCCCTCACGCCGGCGTACGTGACGAACCGCCAGATCGAGGCCGCCCGTATCGCGATGACCCGCCACATCAAGCGTGGCGGCAAGGTCTGGATCAACATCTACCCGGACCGCCCGCTGACCAAGAAGCCTGCCGAGACCCGCATGGGTTCCGGTAAGGGTTCGCCGGAGTGGTGGATCGCGAACGTTCACCCGGGCCGGGTCATGTTCGAACTGTCCTACCCGAACGAGAAGATCGCGCGTGAGGCCCTCACTCGTGCAGCGCACAAGCTGCCGATGAAGTGCCGGATCGTCAAGCGCGAGGCAGGTGAAGCGTGATGTCGGCCGGTACGAAGGCGTCAGAGCTGCGCGAGCTGGGTGACGAGGAGCTTCTCGCGAAGCTCCGCGAAGCCAAGGAAGAGCTGTTCAACCTCCGCTTCCAGGCGGCGACCGGACAGCTCGAGAACCACGGCCGTCTGAAGGCGGTCCGCAAGGACATCGCGCGGATCTACACCCTGATGCGTGAGCGCGAGCTGGGCATCGAGACGGTGGAGAGCGCCTGATGAGCGAGAGCAACGTGACCGAGAACACCACTGAGGCGCGCGGATTCCGCAAGACCCGCGAGGGTCTCGTCGTCAGCGACAAGATGGACAAGACCGTCGTCGTCGCCGTCGAGGACCGCGTGAAGCACGCGCTGTACGGCAAGGTCATCCGCCGTACGAACAAGCTCAAGGCGCACGACGAGCAGAACGCCGCGGGTGTCGGCGACCGTGTCCTCCTCGCGGAGACCCGGCCGCTGTCCGCGACGAAGCGCTGGCGCGTCGTCGAGATCCTCGAGAAGGCCAAGTAATTCCTGCGGGGTCGACCCGGCAGGACAGTTCCGCCAGGCTCGGCAGGGGTCCTCTTCACTGAGGCCCCTGCCGGGAACCGGCAGACAAACAGGAGATAGACGTGATCCAGCAGGAGTCGCGACTGCGTGTCGCCGACAACACTGGTGCGAAGGAGATCCTTTGCATCCGTGTGCTCGGTGGCTCCGGTCGCCGCTACGCGGGCATCGGTGACGTCATCGTCGCCACCGTCAAGGACGCGATCCCCGGCGGCAACGTGAAGAAGGGTGACGTCGTCAAGGCGGTCATCGTTCGCACCGTCAAGGAGCGCCGCCGTCCGGACGGCTCGTACATCCGCTTCGACGAGAACGCCGCCGTCATTCTGAAGAACGACGGCGACCCTCGCGGCACCCGTATCTTCGGCCCCGTCGGCCGTGAGCTGCGCGAGAAGAAGTTCATGAAGATCATCTCGCTCGCGCCGGAGGTGCTGTAAGCATGAAGATCAAGAAGGGCGACCTGGTTCAGGTCATCACCGGTAAGGACAAGGGCAAGCAGGGCAAGGTCATCGCGGCCTTCCCCCGTGAGGACCGCGTCCTGGTCGAGGGTGTCAACCGGGTCAAGAAGCACACCAAGGCCGGCCCGACCGCCAGCGGTTCGCAGGCCGGCGGCATCGTCACGACCGAGGCCCCGATCCACGTGAGCAACGTTCAGCTCGTGGTGGAGAAGGACGGCAACAAGGTCGTCACGCGTGTCGGTTACCGCTTCGACGACGAGGGCAACAAGGTTCGCGTTGCCAAGCGGACGGGTGAGGACATCTGATGGCTACCACCACCACTCCGCGTCTCAAGACGAAGTACCGCGAGGAGATCGCGGGCAAGCTGCGTGAGGAGTTCTCCTACGAGAACGTCATGCAGATCCCCGGTCTCGTCAAGATCGTGGTCAACATGGGTGTGGGCGACGCCGCCCGCGACTCCAAGCTGATCGAGGGCGCCATCCGCGACCTCACCACGATCACCGGGCAGAAGCCGGCCGTCACCAAGGCCCGCAAGTCCATCGCGCAGTTCAAGCTGCGTGAGGGCCAGCCGATCGGCGCCCACGTCACGCTCCGTGGCGACCGCATGTGGGAGTTCCTGGACCGCACCCTGTCGCTCGCGCTGCCGCGCATCCGCGACTTCCGTGGTCTGTCCCCCAAGCAGTTCGACGGCCGTGGCAACTACACCTTCGGTCTCACGGAGCAGGTCATGTTCCACGAGATCGACCAGGACAAGATCGACCGCACCCGGGGTATGGACATCACCGTGGTGACCACGGCGACCAACGACGCTGAGGGCCGCGCGCTCCTTCGTCACCTCGGCTTCCCCTTCAAGGAGGCGTGAACGAGATGGCGAAGAAGGCTCTGATCGCGAAGGCTGCTCGCAAGCCCAAGTTCGGCGTGCGCGGTTACACGCGCTGCCAGCGCTGCGGCCGTCCCCACTCCGTGTACCGCAAGTTCGGCCTGTGCCGCGTGTGCCTTCGTGAGATGGCTCACCGTGGCGAGCTGCCGGGCGTGACCAAGAGCTCCTGGTAATCCCCTAAATAAGGGATTGCAGGGCTCTCGGTAAGCACTGGGCGTGTCAGGTGCCCACCTCTCCATGGCTTAGGCTTGGAGGGTTGGGCGCCTGATTGCCGCCCGTACGACTTACTACGCCGTAGGTCCACCGCGCCGCACCCGTCCCGTCTCGGATCGGGGAGAGGGATGGCGCACCAGGAAACCCCGGCGAGAGAGGCCGAAGGCCAACTCATGACCATGACTGATCCGATCGCAGACATGCTTACGCGTCTGCGCAACGCGAACTCGGCGTACCACGACTCCGTGGCTATGCCGGCATCGAAGATCAAGTCTCACATCGCGGAGATCCTCCAGCAGGAGGGCTTCATCACGGGCTGGAAGGTCGAGGACGCCGAGGTCGGCAAGAACCTCGTCCTCGAGCTGAAGTTCGGCCCGAACCGTGAGCGCTCCATCGCGGGCATCAAGCGGATCTCCAAGCCCGGTCTCCGGGTGTACGCGAAGTCCACCAACCTGCCCAAGGTGCTGGGTGGCCTCGGCGTGGCGATCATCTCCACGTCCCACGGGCTCCTCACCGACAAGCAGGCCGGCAAGAAGGGCGTAGGCGGAGAAGTTCTCGCCTACGTCTGGTAGCGGAAGGGAACGGAGGAAACAGCTATGTCGCGTATTGGCAAGCTCCCCATCACGGTTCCCGCCGGCGTGGACGTCACCATCGACGGCCGTACGGTCTCGGTCAAGGGCCCCAAGGGGACCCTGAGCCACACCGTTGCTGCGCCGATCGACATCGCCAAGGGTGAGGACGGCGTTCTCAACGTCACCCGCCCCAACGACGAGCGTCAGAACAAGGCCCTGCACGGCCTGTCCCGCACGCTGGTGGCGAACATGATCACCGGCGTGACCGAGGGTTACGTGAAGAAGCTCGAGATCAGCGGTGTCGGTTACCGCGTGGCGGCGAAGGGTTCGAACCTCGAGTTCGCGCTCGGCTACAGCCACTCGATCACTGTCGAGGCTCCCGAGGGCATCACCTTCAAGGTCGAGGCCCCCACCCGGTTCTCGGTCGAGGGCATCGACAAGCAGAAGGTCGGCGAGGTTGCGGCCAACATCCGCAAGCTGCGCAAGCCCGACCCGTACAAGGCCAAGGGTGTCAAGTACGAGGGCGAAGTCATCCGCCGCAAGGTCGGAAAGGCGGGTAAGTAAGCCATGGCATACGGACAGAAGATCCTCAAGGGCGACGCTTACAAGCGCGCTGCGATCAAGCGTCGCCACATCCGGATCCGTAAGCACATCTCGGGTACGGCCGAGCGTCCGCGCCTGGTCGTGACGCGCTCCAACCGCCACATCGTGGCCCAGGTCATCGACGACATCAAGGGTCACACCCTGGCGTCGGCGTCGACCCTGGACACGACGATCCGTGGGGGCGAGGGCGACAAGTCCGCGCAGGCCAAGTCGGTCGGCGCCCTGGTCGCCGAGCGCGCCAAGGCCGCCGGTGTCGAGGCTGTCGTATTCGACCGTGGTGGCAACCAGTACGCCGGGCGCATCGCCGCCCTGGCGGACGCCGCCCGCGAAGCCGGACTCAAGTTCTGAGTCGCCCGTCGCGCTAGCGACCTAGGTCGCTGCGTAGCTAGCGGAAAAAGAGAGAGGTAATCCAATGGCTGGACCCCAGCGCCGCGGAAGCGGTGCCGGTGGCGGCGAGCGGCGGGACCGGAAGGGCCGCGACGGTGGCAACGCCGCCGCCGAGAAGACCGCGTACGTTGAGCGCGTTGTCGCGATCAACCGCGTCGCCAAGGTTGTGAAGGGTGGTCGTCGCTTCAGCTTCACCGCGCTCGTCGTGGTGGGTGACGGTGACGGCACCGTGGGTGTCGGTTACGGCAAGGCCAAGGAGGTGCCGGCCGCCATCGCCAAGGGTGTTGAGGAGGCCAAGAAGCACTTCTTCAAGGTCCCCCGTATCCAGGGCACCATCCCGCACCCGATCACGGGTGAGAAGGCTGCCGGCGTCGTGCTGCTCAAGCCCGCGTCCCCCGGTACCGGCGTCATCGCCGGTGGCCCGGTGCGTGCCGTGCTCGAGTGCGCCGGTATCCACGACATCCTGTCGAAGTCGCTCGGCTCGTCGAACGCGATCAACATCGTGCACGCGACCGTGGCGGCTCTCAAGGGCCTGCAGCGTCCCGAGGAGGTCGCGGCCCGCCGTGGCCTGCCCCTCGAGGACGTCGCTCCCGCGGCTCTGCTGCGTGCGCGTGCCGGGGCCGGTGCTGCGTAATGGCACAGCTCAAGATCACGCAGACGAAGTCGTACATCGGTAGCAAGCAGAACCACCGAGACACCCTGCGTTCCCTTGGTCTCAAGGGGATCAACTCGCAGGTCGTCAAGGAGGACCGCCCCGAGTTCCGCGGAATGGTGCACACCGTCCGCCACCTCGTGTCGGTCGAGGAGGTCGACTGATCATGGCGGAGAACAACCCGCTCAAGATCCACAACCTCCGTCCTGCCCCGGGCGCCAAGACCGCCAAGACCCGTGTGGGTCGTGGTGAGGCGTCGAAGGGTAAGACGGCTGGTCGTGGTACCAAGGGCACGAAGGCCCGTTACCAGGTTCCGGAGCGCTTCGAGGGTGGCCAGATGCCCCTCCACATGCGTCTCCCGAAGCTCAAGGGCTTCAAGAACCCGTTCAAGACCGAGTTCCAGGTCGTGAACCTCGACAAGCTGGGCGCGCTGTACCCGGAGGGTGGCGAGGTCACCGTCGAGGGGCTCGTCGCCAAGGGTGCCGTTCGCAAGAACAGCCTCGTCAAGGTGCTCGGCCAGGGCGAGATCTCCGTGGCGCTGCAGGTGACGGTCGACGCCGTCTCCGGCTCCGCCAAGGAGAAGATCACCGCCGCCGGCGGTACCGTCACCGAGCTCGTCTGAACATCACAGGCGTCTCGATGACTTGAGCGATCCCGACCGGGGATGCCCCACAAATGGGGTATCCCCGGTTGGTCGTTCCTAGGGTGGCAGTCTCGCCGGTAAGGTGACCTGCACTGCCTACTTTCACAGGGTGCGTCACTTGGGGCACCCTGGGCGGCAGTCAACCGTTACGTATGTCGTCGTCGTTTCTATCGGACTCTCAAGACCGTCACCCTTGACGCAGTTGCGCGGGGGTCGCAGGAGGCACCGTGCTCACCGCGTTCGCCCGGGCGTTCAGGACGCCCGACCTGCGCAAGAAGCTCCTCTTCACGCTCGCCATCATCGTGGTGTACCGCGTCGGTACCCACGTTCCGATCCCGGGCGTCAACTACACGTCCGTCCAGCAGTGTGTGGACGAGGCCTCCGGCAACCAGGGCCTCTTCGGCCTGGTCAACATGTTCAGTGGCGGCGCGCTGCTGCAGATCACGATCTTCGCCCTCGGCATCATGCCGTACATCACGGCGAGCATCATCCTGCAGCTGCTGACCGTGGTGATCCCGCGTCTGGAGGCCCTCAAGAAGGAGGGCCAGGCCGGCACGTCGAAGATCACGCAGTACACCCGTTACCTGACGGTGGCGCTCGCCATCCTGCAGGGCACCGGCCTGGTGGCCACCGCCCGCAGCGGCGCGCTCTTCTCCGGTTGCACGGTCGCCTCCAGCATCGTCCCGGACCAGGCGATCTTCACGACCATCACCATGGTCATCTGCATGACCGCCGGCACGGCCGTCGTGATGTGGCTCGGCGAGCTCATCACCGACCGCGGCATCGGCAACGGCATGTCGATCCTCATGTTCATCTCGATCGCCGCGACCTTCCCGTCCGCGCTGTGGGCGATCAAGAAGCAGGGCACGCTGGCCGGCGGCTGGATCGAGTTCGGCACCGTCATCCTCGTGGGCCTGGTCATGGTCGGCCTGGTGGTCTTCGTGGAGCAGGCCCAGCGCCGTATCCCCGTGCAGTACGCGAAGCGCATGATCGGCCGCCGTTCCTACGGCGGTACCTCGACCTACATTCCGCTGAAGGTCAACCAGGCGGGTGTGATCCCGGTCATCTTCGCGTCCTCGCTGCTCTACATCCCGGCACTGGTCGCCCAGTTCTCCGGCAGCAACTCCGGCTGGAAGACCTGGATCGAGCAGAACCTGACCAAGGGCGACCATCCGATTTACATCAGCATGTACTTCTTGCTGATCGTTTTCTTCGCGTTCTTCTACGTGGCGATCTCCTTCAACCCCGAGGAAGTCGCCGACAACATGAAGAAGTATGGTGGCTTCATCCCGGGCATCCGGGCTGGCCGACCGACCGCTGAGTACCTTTCGTACGTGCTCAACCGGATCACCTGGCCGGGTTCGCTGTATCTGGGTCTGATCGCTCTCGTACCGACGATGGCGTTGGTTGGCTTCGGGGCAAGCCAGAACTTCCCGTTCGGTGGGACAAGCATCCTGATCATCGTGGGTGTCGGTCTCGAGACGGTGAAGCAAATCGAGAGCCAGCTCCAGCAGCGCAATTACGAAGGGTTCCTCCGCTGATGCGTATCGTCCTCGTCGGGCCGCCAGGCGCCGGTAAGGGAACGCAGGCCGCGTTCCTCGCCAAGAACCTGTCGATCCCGCACATCTCCACGGGCGACCTGTTCCGGGCCAACATCAGCAAGCAGACGGAGCTCGGCAAGCTGGCGAAGTCCTACATGGACAAGGGCGAGCTGGTGCCGGACGAGGTCACCATCGCGATGGCCAAGGACCGCATGGAGCAGCCCGACGCGGTGCACGGCTTCCTGCTGGACGGCTTCCCGCGCAACGTCTCGCAGGCCGAGGCGCTGGACGAGATGCTGAAGTCCGAGGGCATGAAGCTGGACGCGGTGCTGGACCTGGAGGTCCCCGAGGAAGAGGTCGTCAAGCGGATCGCCGGCCGGCGCATCTGCCGCAACGACTCGGCGCACGTCTTCCACGTGTCGTACAAGGCACCGAAGAAGGACGGCGTCTGCGACGTCTGCGGCGGGGAGCTCTACCAGCGGGACGACGACTCCGAGGAGACCGTCCGCACCCGGCTGGAGGTCTACCACACGCAGACCGAGCCGATCATCGACTACTACAAGGCCCAGGGCCTCGTGGTGACGATCTCGGCGCTCGGCAAGGTGGAGGATGTGACCGCTCGCGCCATGGAGGCGCTGAAGCGGGGCGAGGACGACAAGTAGTCGTCGCAGAACCTCGGCCGCGGTTCCCTGTCGAAGGGGGCCGCGGCTGCTGCGTGCGGGGCGGGCCGGTCGGCCGCCGGCCGTGAAGCCTTATCGTTGAAGGCGTTCGTACTCTTTCCCGGTCCGAGAAAGGCCTCCGCCGCCATGGTGCAGATCAAGTCCCCCGAGCAGATCGCCAAGATGCGTGCGGCGGGACTGGTCGTCGCCGCCATTCACGCGGCGACCCGGGAGGCCGCCGTGCCCGGTGCCTCCACCAGGGATCTGGACCAGGTCGCGCGCAAGGTGCTGGCCGAGCACGACGCCAAGCCGAACTTCCTCGGGTACGGCGGCTTCCCCGCGACGATCTGCACCTCGGTCAACGAGGTCGTCGTCCACGGCATCCCCTCCGACGAGGTCGTCCTGAAGGACGGGGACGTCATCTCCGTCGATTGCGGCGCGATCATCGACGGCTGGCACGGTGACGCCGCCTACACGGCGTTCGTGGGCTCCGGTCACTCCCCGGAGCTGATCGAGCTGTCCCGGGTCACCGAGGAGTCGATGTGGGCCGGCATCGCGGCGATGAAGCCGGGCAACCGGCTCGTCGACATCTCGCGGGCCGTCGAGACGTACATCCGCCGCCAGCCGAAGCCCGGCGGCGGCAAGTACGGGATCATCGAGGACTACGGCGGCCACGGCATCGGCACCGAGATGCACATGGACCCGCACCTGCTGAACTACGTGGAGAAGCGGCGCGGAAAGGGCCCGAAGCTGGTCCCCGGTTTCTGCCTGGCCATCGAGCCGATGGTGTCGCTGGGCACCCCGCGGACCAAGGTCCTGGAAGACGACTGGACGGTCATCACCACCGACGGCACCTGGTCCTCGCACTGGGAGCATTCCGTCGCCCTGACCGAGCAGGGCCCGCTGGTCCTGACCGCTCCCGACGGCGGCAGGGCCAAGCTGGCGGAGCTCGGCATCACGGCCGCGCCGGATCCCCTTGCTTAAAGACCTCCGGCCCGGGGCAGACTTCCTCGATTCGTCTTTCCGGATGCCCTGACGTAGACTGACTCGTCGGCTCTGGTGCACCCGCATGTCTGCATGCTGGTCTACGGAGCCGATCAAGGTAGTCGATTCGAAGGGCGAAGCGTGGCCAAGAAGCAAGGTGCCATCGAGATCGAGGGCACTGTCGTCGAGTCTCTTCCGAACGCCATGTTCAAGGTCGAGCTCCAGAACGGCCACCAGGTCCTGGCGCACATCAGCGGCAAGATGCGTATGCACTACATCCGTATCCTCCCTGACGACCGGGTCGTGGTGGAGCTGTCTCCGTACGACCTGACGCGTGGCCGGATCGTCTACCGATACAAGTAGATCTTGCCCAGGTCCCGCATCAGGCGGGGCTGCCGGCAACTGACCCGGAGAACCTCACCCCATGAAGGTCAAGCCGAGCGTCAAGAAGATCTGCGACAAGTGCAGGGTGATCCGCCGTCACGGTCGGGTCATGGTCATCTGCGAGAACCCGCGCCACAAGCAGCGCCAGGGCTGACGCAGGACCGCGTTCCCTCTGCACCTCCGCAGAACTTCGCGCGACGCGAGCAGTACACGTTCATACGCAGGACCCGGACACCCCAGGTGTCCGACACCCCCGGTTCGGAGGCCGGGGACCCGGTTCGTACCTGGTACGGCGGCTGGGAGCCGGTTCTGTGGAAGACCTCCGAAGATCAACTGGAGCCATTGAATGGCACGCGTTTCCGGTGTTGACATCCCGCGCGAAAAGCGCGTGGAGGTCGCCCTGACCTACGTGTTCGGCATCGGCCGGACCCTTTCCCAGCTGACGCTGGCCGAGACCGGCATCGACCCGAACACGCGCGTTCGCGACCTCTCCGAGGAGCAGCTCGTCGCGATTCGTGAGTACGTCGACAGCAACATCAAGACCGAGGGTGACCTCCGCCGCGAGGTCCAGGCCGACATCCGCCGCAAGGTCGAGATCGGCTGCTACCAGGGTCTGCGTCACCGTCGCGGCCTGCCCGTCCGCGGTCAGCGCACCAGCACGAACGCTCGTACCCGCAAGGGCCCGCGTCGCGCCATCGCCGGCAAGAAGAAGCCGGGCAAGAAGTAGTCCTCAGCGGACGCTCACCAGCGGTCTTCGCTGTAGGACCGACCACCTCCCGTAGGAGATTTAGATGCCCCCCAAGGGTCGTCAGGGCGCTGCCAAGAAGGTGCGCCGCAAGGAAAAGAAGAACGTCGCTCATGGGCACGCCCACATCAAGAGCACGTTCAACAACACCATCGTCTCGATCACGGACCCCTCGGGCAACGTGATCTCCTGGGCCTCCGCCGGCCACGTCGGCTTCAAGGGCTCGCGCAAGTCGACCCCCTTCGCCGCGCAGATGGCCGCCGAGTCGGCCGCCCGCCGCGCGCAGGAGCACGGCATGCGCAAGGTGGACGTCTTCGTCAAGGGTCCCGGCTCCGGCCGTGAGACCGCGATCCGCTCCCTCCAGGCCACCGGCCTCGAGGTCGGTTCGATCCAGGACGTCACCCCCACCCCGCACAACGGCTGCCGTCCGCCCAAGCGTCGTCGCGTCTGACGCACGGCCGCCTGCGGTCCGAGGTTTTCGGGCGGTACGACCCCGTCGAGGGGCCGTATCGCCCGTACCCTTGCAGTACCCCCGCGCTGTGTCTCGTGAGTGGCGCGGTTTTGTCGGACGTCAAATAGCGGGCGTCCACGAAAAAAGGATGATCCACACATGCTGATCGCTCAGCGTCCGTCTCTGACCGAAGAGGTCGTCGACGAGTTCCGCTCCCGGTTCGTGATCGAGCCGCTGGAGCCGGGCTTCGGCTACACCCTCGGCAACTCCCTGCGCCGTACCCTGCTGTCCTCGATCCCCGGCGCGGCTGTCACCAGCATCCGCGTCGACGGCGTCCTGCACGAGTTCACCACCGTGCCGGGTGTCAAGGAGGACGTCACCGACCTGATCCTCAACATCAA